>DBGGTD010000664.1:0-2628 GCA_051162585.1 Elainellaceae cyanobacterium | reverse complement strand
TTATTGGATCGTGTCGATTTTATTAAACATTAACTTGACCGTTTCACATTAAAACACATCAGGGTTTAGAAATATAATGAATTCCTTCGTGTACTTTAAAATAATGGTTCAGCGTATTTGGAAATCAATATCTGAAGGCATTGGCACTCTTTCACTCACGTCTGTATGTGAGCCAGATCACTGAAAGCCAAAATTTGAATCACAAGCTTTATGGACTTGGTACCTTTACAACGATGAAAAATTCTGTTGATATGAAATACAGGCTGATTTTTAATTGAATGTTTCTTGATAAACACATTCGAATTTTGTTCGATCGCGGTCCTATCAAGAAACAAATTAGCTCCAAAATGCGAGTTGATTTACGTGTACATAATCAACGGGCAACATAGCGATCCTAAATCGCTTGTGAATTGTGTGTGAGCGGTGGGGCGGGCCGCGCCCGCCCCACCGCTCACAACCCATCTGGGATTGCTGTAGATGTCAGATTTTGAGGTAATCATTAGCTGCTTGACTGACAAAACTCTAAACGCTGGCCGGCTTTCGCGAAGCGTTCCCGCAGACTCCAGCAGACCCTACTGGTTTGGAATCTAAGTTTCGCAAGCGATCTGTAAGAGAATTCTTTAAAGGGGGCCAGTGGTTATAGACGTGTGCGGCTTCTCGAAGAGTAAACCGCGACTTGAGTTGCTAAGGCAACAAAGAACAGGACTTTCTTGTTTCAAGAACCACTCAAATCTTCCGGATAAAATCTCTACCTATCGAATATTTAACCTGTAGAGCTATCGTCAGCTATTTGACAACTCTTGGTTTCATTTCTGCTCAGTTTCATCTCATTCGGGAGCAGCCGTATGAATGATTATCTCAAGCCCTGGTATTCTCGTTCGGGCACCTCCAATCATATCAATATGACTCTGATTTCTAACCCCCAAATCTGGATCGACTCTGAGCAGAACACTATTCATCGGGATCCCCGCATGTCTTGGTATGAACAAGGTCAAATATTAGCGAGTCAAGGGTTGTATGTTGAAGCATTAGAAACGTTTGATCAGGCAATCCACGATCAGCCTGAAAATCATGAGATTTGGATCTTTCGCAGCATTATTCTTATTCATCTAGAAAATTATCGAGACGCGTTATCGAGTTGCGATCGCGCATTGGAGATTCACCCCGACAGCCCTCAAGCCTGGACATTGCGAGGCGTTGCCCTACATAGACTCGATCGCTATCAGGAAGCGTATTCAAGCTATGAGAAGGCGCTCGGCATTCGCCATCAATCGACTCCAACCCATTTCACTCACCGGCTCAAGGGAGTTTGGAAATCCTTGATCATGAAGCTTTATTTCAACCCCCAACAGGACTGACATCGATTCAGCAAGATTAGAATATAACTAGTCAGTATGCCAGTTAGCGGGTCGGTGCCTATCGAAACGATTTACGGTCAGCTTCAAGGGCTTAAATCAAGTCAGCTCAAGCAGTTGCAGCGGCTCTATCATCAGCGATTACCGGGCGATCGCCTCACTACGCCTGAGTTTGCTCAGCGTCTTGCTGCCATTAGTCAAGATATCAATCAGCCCATTTGCGCGTATCTCAATCGTCGAGGTCAGGTCATCCGCGTCGGCGTTGGGACCCCACAGCAGACCCAAATTCCGCCCCTAGAGCTACCTCGCTATGGTGCAGAACGTCTTAGCGGCATCCGATGTATTGCGACTCAGCTATCACCTGGAACACCCAGCGAATCAACGCTCACAACCATGGCAATCCAGAGGCTTGATGCGTTGGTCGTGTTGACGCTATCAGGGGGCGGCTTTCAGCGACGAGGTGGTGGAGCGACAGGCTACATCAAAGAAGCCTATCTGGCTCATTTGGTGCCTCATCCGGAGATGAATTGGACCGCGTCTCCGCCGCTCAGCCTCGATGTAGTGACCAAGCAAGATTTTTTTGATCTCACCGAAGGACTCGAAGAAGAATTTCGGCGAGATTACAGTGCTCAGCAGGTCAGCCCTGATCAAGATCGAGTACTTTTAGTGGGGGTGATGACCCGCGATGCACCGCCAGAGCAGTTTCACGATGATTTGGAAGAACTGGCTCGCCTGGTTGAAACTGCTGGAGGAGAAGTCCTTCAAGTCATTCAGCAGAAGCGATCGCGCCCTCATCCACAAACCGTTGTAGGAGAGGGAAAAGTGCAGGCGATCGCCCTCGCCGTGCAGACCGTAGGAGCCAACCTGGTTGTATTTGGTCGCGACTTGTCTCCCGCGCAGATACGAAATTTAGAGATGCGCATTGGCGTGCGAGTGGTTGATCGCACCGAAGTCATTCTCGATATCTTTGCGCAACGGGCGCAATCTCGAGCGGGGAAATTGCAGGTCGAGCTTGCCCAACTCGAATACATGATGCCCCGACTCATAGGGCGAGGACGCACCATGTCTCGACTCGGCGGTGGAATTGGTACTCGGGGGCCGGGGGAAACTAAACTTGAAACCGAACGCCGATCGATTCAAAGGCGAATTTCTAGGCTTCAACAACAGGTGAATCAGCTCCAAGCCCATCGTTCTCGGCTTCGAAAGCAACGACAACATCATGATGTTCCGTCGATCGCCGTGGTGGGATATACCAATGCAGGCAAGTCGACAC
>DBGGTD010000663.1:0-5188 GCA_051162585.1 Elainellaceae cyanobacterium | reverse complement strand
CGTTCCGCTGGCTGCCCCTTGTACCCCCCCAACCCGACCGCCACTGAGGTTGATGTTGATCCCGCCTGAGCTAAACACGCCCTCGACGGGGGGCTGCTCTTGGGCGGCGCGATCGCCTGTTTAATGGCTCTCTCGGCTTCCAAACCGTTGATGAAAGCTTTGGCATTATTTTCACCTCACCGATTCGGCGTCTCGGCAATACGGGCATCGATTTAACCTATCAAGCCAGCATTCAGCGCATCACCGACGATATAAATGGCGATCGCATTGACAACATTCTTGGCCCCTTTGACGAACGAGAGAACGATATTGGCACGCTAACGCGATACCAAGTCGCTGCCGAATTGAGACGGCTCTTTTTCCTTTGGTCGGGGACGGCGCTGCCTCCCACTCCAGAGGAGGGGCTCAAGTATACGCCCAATCCGGTGGTTCCCTTTATCGCTTTGCTGCCCACCGTTCGGGGGGTGATGAGCTACTACAGCAGCGGCGACACCCAACCCATTTTGACAGGGCGATTAACGCTGCTAGGGCAGTTTGGCCAATTCTCTCGTCCTTATTTTGATTATTTAGGATTCAACGTATCCTATTCGCGCAGCACTGACGGCAGCGAGTCTCCGTTTAATTTTGACCGAGTTGCCGACCGAGAAGTCTTTTCTGCAGGGGTGACGGCGCAGCTCTATGGCCCCTTTAGATTTGGGTTTCAAACGTTTATCAATCTTGATTCTGGAGACGGTTTTGATACCAGCTACATTCTGGAATATAGCCGACGCACCTTTGGCGTGACGCTGCGCTATAACCCCGACCGGGAAACGGGCTCCCTTGGGCTGCGAATTAGCGACTTCAATTGGACGGGCACCCCCGCCCCCTTCGATAGCGATCGCACGGTAGAGTCAGGAGTCACCCTCGAACAGCCATGAGAATCTTGATTCTCAGCTTGCTGGTCTTAGGAATCGTCGTGCGAGGTGCAGACCTCGGTGAAAAATTTTACTGGGTTGACGAAGTGCACACGTCGCTGCGTATTTCGGGGTACACCAAGGCTGACATTGCCGAGGCACTCTTTGACGGGCGCATTCTCGAAGCTAGACAGCTTCAGGGCTATTTAGTTCCTACAGGCGATTCGCAATTGAGCGATGCGATCGCGTCGTTGATTCAGCACCCCGAACATCCGCCACTCTACTATCTGCTGGCTCGGTTTTGGGTGCAGGCGTTGCAACCGTGGTGGCAAGACTCGGTGGCGGTGCTTCGGAGTCTCTCACTCATGTTTGGGCTAGCGGTTTTGCCAGGTGTATATTGGCTTGGGCGCGAACTGTTTCCATCGCCTCAGGTGGCTGGCTGGGCAATGGCGATCGCTGCGGTTTCTCCGCTCCATATTCTCTATGCTCAGGAAGCGCGGCAATATAGCCTGTGGACGCTGGCAATCGTGCTGTCGAGTGCTGCATTAGTGCGGGCAGTGCATCAGTCTCGTTGGGGCGCATGGGCACTATATGGCGTCACGCTAGTCATTGGGCTCTACACCCACTATTTGTTTACCTTGGTTGCCCTGGGGCACGGGCTATACGTCGTGGCGATCGCCCACTGTAAGCCCAAGCATCCCACGTTTCAAACTCTACGTCGCTACCTGGGCATAACGTCGCTCAGCGCGTTGGCATTTATGCCGTGGGTCATCGTCACAGTTAGGTATCGGTCCCAGCTTCAAAATGCGATCGATGCCACTCAGCGAGGCGCATCAGTGTCGTATTTGCTGAATGTCTGGTTTAGAAACCTCAACCGCGTCTTCTTCAGCACCGATTTAGCCACCTTTAATCTGCTGCTGGTGTTGCTCATGATTTATGCGCTTTATGTGCTGTGTCGTGGCACACCGATACGGGTTTGGCTACTGGTAATAACCTTGATTGGCACAACCGCTACCGCGCTGGTGATTGGAGATGTGGTTACAGGTGGAATTGCGTCATCGCGCATTCGGTATTTGATTCCGTGTTATCTGGGTATTCAACTGGCGATCGCCCATCTGTTTTCGATTCAAATCACCCAATCTCGCTGGCAGTCAAGGATTGGGAGAGGCATTCTCGCCCTCGTCCTCACGGGAAGCGTCGTCGCTAGCGTTTTCAACGTCCAGACTGATGTGACCTGGATTAAAAGCGATAAAGCCGAATATTATCCCCCAATCGTTGAGGCAATTAACACGGGCGATCGCCCCTTAGTCATTAGCGATTCGTCACCGACGTATGTGCTAGCACTCAGCTATCGACTCAACCCAGCCGTTCACCTCGAACTAATAGGACATCCTAATCAGGTCGAGATCCCAGACGAATTTGAGTCTATATTTCTGTTTGATCCATCACCTCGGCTTCAACGCACGCTCACAACTATTCAGAGATATCAGCTTGAAACAGTCGTGCAGCAAAACGAGACTTTTCAACTCCTAAAGATATCGCGATGAGGCGTTGCCAATCATCAGTACTTGTGACCATCACTCGCCTACTTGAAACGCCAGATTAGATTGGATATTAAGAGACCAATCATAGTCTAAGTACCTGATATCGTAATTGCCTCCTAAGAGATATTCACGCTCTTCTGGGCTGACATACTGACTAATAAAGTTGAGGACAGCCCGCTCCTTCTCACTGCCCGTAAATCCGTCTTCAACCCCATAAGATGGAATCCAGTCTTCACCAAACCACTCAAAAATGGATGAAAGATAGACCTGATTTGTATCAAGGTCGATTTTGAATCCAATATCTGGACGAGATAGCCACTGATCGGTCTGTTCATCGAGCTGAACATCTAGAGTCTCGGCTCGATACGGTTCGGGTCGGAGTGGCGGGCAACTTATGGCTGCACACACAAGAGCTGCGTGAATTCGAGGTTCATTAAACTCAATTCTCAGAGTTTGATGTTCGATATTATCTAGAGTTTTCCGCTGACCCGCGATTTCAAAATTACGAATTCGCCATACTCCTGGAATATCTCGAATACTAGATTTTAGTGGATCTTGGTCGATGATAGATTCCAGCGTAAATGAATTGTATGCATTGATTAAAAAGGCAATTTTCTGAGCATCATCCCAGGAGCTATACGTATCGGGAGAAACTTCACCAATAGAGGTATTAAAAGCATTAAGCTTTTGGGGATTGGCTTGTAGCGATTGGTAATCAACCAACCCTTCACGATTGATATAGGTGGCTAGGATGTCTGCATAAGGGGCATAGTTGAATGCTTCGGATGACGACGGACTTGTTTGAGTTGAGGTAGTTTGACTATTTGAAGTCGATGAAACAATGCCGGAACATCCCGTTATCAGTACAACTGTTGCCACCAGCCCAGGAAAAATTCTGTAATGTTGAGCAATCATTAGAACAGCAACTATCAACGGCCCTTCTATCATGCTATTCATCATCAGATTAATCCTGAGGATTTACTGAGGATTGATTAGATATTAGCTGAGAGGGAGTATCCAGGATTTTGTGCCATTAAGTGCGTTTGCCCTGGCAATGCGGAGTATAACGTCTCGCTCACATCCCTACAGGTAGAGAACACTCACCCATGACTAGCATTATTTCTCAAAATTCTGAGGGTTTAAACATCGGCAGTGATGTTTTGAACCTCGACCACGATGTTTGAAACCTCACCCACGATATTTTGAACCTCAGTGATGATGTTTAGAACCTCATCCGCGATGTTTTAAACCTCGACGATGATGTTTAGAACCTCATCCACGATGTTTAGAACCTCGATGATGATGTTTAGAACCTCAATGATGATGTTTCAAACGTCGCAGGTTATGTGTTTTGCGTAACGTCCTACAGATCCCCCTAAATCCCTAAAAAGGAGGACTTCAACACCCCGGAAATACCCCCCTTTTCCGGGCAGCGATAGCGGGGGAGCCTAACACATGCGCTAAACGCATACCCTCGCGGCACGAGGGTTCTACACACGTTCGGCATCCTAACGCGAGAGCGTACGTCTATACCACCACATTCTCAGCTAGTTTAGGTCGTCAATAGAGTAGAATTGTCGTTCATGCGACAGTCTTAAATACCCCGTCCTATGCATTCCGACTACCTCGAACGCATCTTAACTGCCCGTGTTTACGATGTTGCCCAAGAAACTCCCCTCGATGTCGCGCCTCACCTTTCCACACGGTTCAACAATCAGATTTTCCTGAAACGGGAAGACATGCAGTCTGTCTTTTCATTCAAGCTGAGAGGGGCGTATAACAAGATGGCGCAACTGCCGACCGAGCAGTTGATGAATGGGGTGATTGCATCGTCAGCAGGAAACCATGCTCAGGGTGTGGCGTTAGGAGCCTGCTGTCTGGGCACTCGTGCGATGATTGTGATGCCCGTAACAACGCCTCAAGTCAAAATTGATGCGGTTAAAACTCGGGGGGGCGAGGTAGTGCTGCATGGTGAAACCTATGATGATGCCTATGCCCATGCCCGTGAATTAGAGGCCCAAAAAGGACTCACCTTTATCCATCCCTTTGATGATCCAGACGTGATTGCTGGACAGGGCACCATTGGCATGGAGATTTTGCGACAGTATCAGCAGCCCATTCATGCCATCTTTGTTGCCATTGGTGGAGGCGGCTTGATTTCGGGAATTGCTGCCTACGTAAAGCGCCTGCGTCCTGAAATTAAGATTATCGGAGTGGAGCCTGTCGATGCAGATGCCATGTCTCAGTCGCTTAAAGCCGGATATCGCGTCCGTTTACCTCAAGTCGGGCTATTTGCAGATGGGGTGGCCGTTCGCCAAGTTGGAGAGGAAACATTTCGGCTGTGTCAGCAGTATGTCGATGACATCATCTTGGTCGGCACTGATGACATCTGTGCAGCCATCAAAGACGTGTTTGAAGATACCCGATCGATTTTAGAACCTGCAGGGGCATTGGCGATCGCCGGAGCCAAAGCTTACGTTGAGCGAGAAAACATTTGCCATCAAACGCTAGTTGCCGTCGCGTGTGGTGCAAATATGAACTTTGACCGCCTCCGCTTTGTGGCAGAACGAGCAGAAGTTGGAGAACAGCGCGAAGCTATCTTTGCCGTCACCATTCCTGAAAAGCCGGGTAGTCTGCGTCAATTTTGTGCGTGCATGGGTAAGCGCAATCTGACTGAATTTAACTATCGCATCGCGGATCAAGCAGAGGCGCACATCTTTGTTGGCGTGCAGGTTGAAAATCGAGCCGATG
>DBGGTD010000662.1:0-5573 GCA_051162585.1 Elainellaceae cyanobacterium | reverse complement strand
GATAGCACAGTTGCCACAAATCAACCTCAATAGCATGGTCCTTATGGGTTAGGCGTAGCTCATAGCCAGGATAGGGACGAGGCAGTTGATCCAGCGCACGATGCAAGATTTCGATTTGTTCGGGGGGAGCCGTTTTGAGCGCCCGCTGATACTGAGACACTTTTGCCTTCTGCTCATCAGTTGTGCCTTGGGGCCAATGTTGCACATCTTGATAGGTTCCTCGCCATGACGACGTTTCTAACTGTTTACGAATATTGTCAATGATGCGAATAAAGGTAGGCTGCATGAGCAATTCAGCCTGTTGCCACGCCATTGGGTGTGCAAATCGTGGTGTCATCAGCGCAAACGATTGAGTCTTGATTAATCCTTTCATCATCCTAAATCAGATGGCGACAATCCGATGGCGTCAGGCGTTGTCGGAAGCGGGGAATTTGGCGTAGGGTGCTGGGGGCATTGTAATGGAGGAGGAGCGGGGTGATGGAGTGACGGGGTAATGAGTTAATAGTTCATCGGCAGGTTGAATCTGCTACGCTTTGAGCGAACCTGCATGATGCTGAGATTCGTTCTAAGGTTATGTCTAAGACAGTTCACAATGTGTTGACAGCAAGGGCGCGGCTAGGTGAAGGCCCGATTTGGGATGATCACGCTGGAGTGCTCTATTGGGTAGATATTTACAATCATTGCGTGCATCAGTTTAATCCTCAAACGGGTGGCGATCGCATTTGGGATGTGGGTGAGGTGGTCGGGGCAATTGCTCTGACCCAGGGCGATCGCCTCATTATGGTGCAACGCAAACAGATCGCATTTCTAGATCTCTCAACGGGGCAGATCACCCCGGTCATCCGTCTCGAAGAACATTTGCCTGACAATCGGTTTAACGATGGCAAGTGTGATGCGGCAGGTCGGTTTTGGTTTGGCTCAATGTGTCTCGAAGGAAAGCAAGGCAGTCTCTATCGCTATGACCCTGATGGGTCACTGCACACAATGGTAACTGGCTTGGGCATCTCAAACGGATTAGGGTGGAGTCCTGACCATCAAGTCTTTTATCTCACGGACTCGCGGAAGCAAACCATTTTTGCCTATGATTTTGACCTAGAGAATGGCACGATTGTGAATCCGCGTCCTGTTATAGATTTATCATCTGAGACGTTTGCCCCTGATGGCTTAACGATTGATGCAGACGGATGTATCTGGTCTGCCATGTGGGACGGGTGGTGTGTGATTCGGTTTGACCCAACGGGGAAGGAAATAGAGCGAATCGAGATGCCCGTGAAGCGTCCAACCTCATGCACGTTTGGCGGGGAAAATTATCGACAGCTCTATATCACCAGCGCATCGGTCGGGCTCAGTGAAGTCGAGATTCAGCAAAGCTTTTATTCTGGAGATTTATTTTGTCTGGATTCATCAACGCGAGGAATTCCCGCCAACCGATTTGGATCGTCAGTTGAATAAAAGCATAGTAAAGCCCGTGGGGCTACATAGGTATAGCCGTACGCTCTCGCGTTAGGACGTTGAACGTGTGTGAGCCCCGCGCCGCGGGGGCTCACCACACAAACCTAAGCCCGTAGGGCTATATGGGTAATCGAGCACAATTTAATGCCGCTGTCGCTGGCTGATAAGACGTTCATACGCTGACGCAAAGTCATCTGCCGTAATTCGAATGGTGGAGGGATCATCCAGCCCCTGGGCACGATATCGACGGACTGCTTCTAACGCCGCCTGGTTGCTGAAGAGAGCTAAATCTGCACCGTTCCAATCCTCGGTTTGAGCAGCCCAGTCTGCTAGATTCACGTTGGCTAAGGGGCGATCGTGATTATGCACGTTGAGAATCGCCAAGCGGCTATTCACATTAGGCAGTTCAACTTTAAGCTGTAAATCCAGTCGCCCTGCACGAAGTAGAGCTGGGTCGAGGGCTTCAGGGCGATTGGACGCACCGACGAGCAGCACATTATTGCAGCCTTGCAATCCATCTAGCTCGGTGAGGAGTTGACCAACGACGCGATCGCTGACTCCAGAATCTCCGCTAAATGTGCCGCGAGCGGGCGCTAGCGTATCAATCTCGTCAATGAACACCACGCATGGAGACGCATGTCGAGCCTTGGCAAACAGTTCGCGCACTGACTGCTCTGCAGCTCCTACCCAGCGGCTCAGGAGTTCCGGCCCATTCACCGCGATAAAGTTGGCATGGGCTTGAGAGGCGATCGCCTTTGCCAGCAGAGTTTTGCCGGTACCGGGAGGTCCCCAGAGCAAGATGCCGCGCGGCGCTTGGGCTCCCGTGCGCTGATACAGGTCAGGATAGAGCAGTGCCCCTTCGACAGATTCTTGGAGAGTCTGCTTGACGGTGTCTAGCCCGCCAATATCATCCCACCCTATATCAGGGGACTCGACTTCTACAGCTCGTAGTGCCGACGGTTTCACCTCCTTGATGGCTTGCAGAAAATCGTGTTGAGTGATGGTCATTGTTTCAGGTAGAGGCGCATCCAACGACGGCACCAAACGCCGCAGAGCACTGTATGCTGCCTTTTGGCATACCGCTTTGAGATCTGCTCCCACTAACCCGACTGACATATCGGCGATCGCTTCCAAGTCAACCCCCCTGTCAACGGTGTTATCGAGGGGCATCTTCTGCGTCAAAATCGTCAAAATTTCGAATCGTCCGTTGCGATCGGGGACGCGAAACTGCACCTCCCGATCAAATCGTCCGGGACGCCGCAATGCCGGATCTAAATGATTAGGACGATTGGTTGCAGCCAGCACAATCACTCCATTGGTTTTGGCAAAGCCGTCCATAAGGCTGAGCAACTGAGCAACTAAGCGCTTTTCAACCTCGCCCTCAACTTTGCTGCGATCGGGAGCCAAGCTATCAATTTCGTCAATAAACACCACACAGGGTGCAGATTTTACTGCTTTCTCAAAGATGCCTCGCAAGCGGGCTTCAGCTTCACCATAATATTTACCCATTACTTCAGGTCCCACGATGGCGATGTAGCTGACGTCCAAATCATCTGCTAGCGCGCGAGCCGTCAATGTTTTTCCAGTGCCGGGGGGACCCACCATCAACACACCGCGAGTCGGTTCGAGTCCGAGCTTTTGCAGCAAATCTGGACGCTTGAGTGGAATCTCGACGAGTTCTCGCAACTCTCTAAGCACGTCGGCCAATCCGCCCACTTCGCTCAATGAAACATCGGGTTCGACATCAGCGGGAGGCGGCGTAATGATCACGTCGTCAGCGGATGCAGAGGTATGAGTCGTAGAGGCATTCGGATCAGATGATTTGGGGCGAAATCGGCTTGTACCAATGTCGGTTGGGATATTGCCCTGGCGAGGAATGCTGCCGAGATTGCGGCTATTGATTTGCACATCAGCCTTTAGTTCTCCTTTCTCAGCCTTTTCTTCGAGCGCTTTTGCCAATTCGAGAAGCTGTTCAAATCCCTTGAATAAATCACTCATGCGTACGTACCGATTCGGGCATTACCCCGTTAGTCATCCCGGTTGTAGTAGATCTCTATCACCCACGAGAAATTCTTAACACTCATTGCGGGATATAAATTACGAGGACGACACCGTTTCCGAATCTAAATCGCTGGGCAGTCTAAGGAGGTAAAACGGCTCTCATTAGGCGCAAACTATGGTTATTGATCAGGCATTCGGAACAAGACATCAGAGCCGTATTGACCAAAGTCCTCATAGAGAGGGTTTGAGCCGATACGATGCACGTCACCTTGCCATGTTTAGCGGCAAGGGAGGCGTTGGTAAGACCACCTTATCCTGTGGCTTTGCTCAATATTGGGGGCAGCGGTTTCCCGATCAGCGCATCTTGCTGATTTCGACCGACCCCGCCCATTCCCTGGGAGATGTCTTGCAAATGACTGTCGATGATCGTCCGCGTGCGATCGCCAGTTTACCGAATGTCAAAGTGAGAGCGTTAGATGCCCAAACACTGTTGCAGACCTTCAAAGCACGCTATGGAAGTGTTTTAGAGCTTTTAGTGGAGCGGGGCAGCTTTGTGCAGGGTGAGGATCTGAGCCCAGTGTGGGATCTAAGCTGGCCTGGTCTGGATGAACTCATGGGGATTTTGGAAATTCAGCGGCTACTGCGCGACCGCGATGCTGATCGAGTAGTAGTAGACATGGCTCCTAGCGGGCATACGCTCAATTTGTTTGGGCTGATGGACTTTTTAGATAGCTTCCTAGATGCGTTAGATCTGTTTCAAGAGAAGCATCGGGTGATGAGCGAACGATTTACTGGACGGCATCTTGCTGACCAAGCGGATGAATTTTTGGCTGAGATTCGTGCTGACTTAGCGGCTGGGCGACAGTTGTTACAGGACGCTGAGCATACGGCGTGTTTGGTGGTGGCGATCGCTGAACCCATGAGCCTGCTTGAAACCCAGCGATTTATTAAATCCCTGAATGCGCTCCAGATTCCATTCAGCGGGTTGCTCGTCAATCGCATTATTGAATTACCGACTGGTCATGTGCCGACTGTCGATGAGCTTCCAGTATCCTCGGGGTATTACCATCGCTATGCAGAACAGCAGGATCTTTTATCCTCATTTCTTGCAATAGCGGGAGATCAGCCTGTTTTCTTAGTTCCCCAGCAGAGCAAAGAACCCGTGGGCTCCGATCTGCTCAATCATCTATTTAGCCAAATTACGACGATTGAGAACTGCCAACCCGCACCTGGTGCGTCAGCCTATTCGGTTCAGTTTCCTGAGAAGGTTTTACCCAGCCTCGACGACTTTATCGACGCAGGGCGGCAGCTCATTTTGGTGGGTGGAAAGGGAGGCGTTGGCAAAACGACTGTCTCGGCGGCGATCGCCTGGGCAATGGCGGAGCGTCATCCCAACCGGACCATTCGAGTCATCTCAATTGATCCGGCCCATTCTTTGGGGGATGCGCTTGGAGAGATGTTAGGTCATAACCCGGTGGCGATTACTCCAAACTTAAGCGCCCAAGAAATTGATGCCAATCAAGTGCTCGAACAGTTCCGAGACGATTATTTATGGGAACTCGCCGATATGATGAGTGGCGACATGGGCGACGACACGCTTCAGCTTGCGTATGGCCCTCAGGCATGGCGGCAGATTGTATCCCAAGCCCTTCCTGGCATCGATGAAATGCTGTCGTTGCTGACTATCATTGATTTACTTGAACACGGAGACCCCGATCTGATCATCTTGGATACTGCTCCAACTGGGCATTTGCTCCGATTTCTTGAAATGCCTACCGCTCTTGGTGATTGGCTCGCCTGGATTTTCAAACTTTGGATTAAGTATCAAGATATTGCTGGACGAATCGAGTTAATGGGACGGTTGAGAGTGTTGCGCCAGCGCATCGTGAACGCCCATAAAAAACTAACAGATGTAACTCATAGCGAATTTGTCGGCGTGGTTCAAGCTCAATCTGCTATTTTGGCAGAGGCGCAGCGATTAGCCCAGTCACTCGACACCATGAACGTTCATCAACGCTACATTATTCATAATCGCTATGAACTTGCTCATAGTGATATCCAAGAACGCTTTAGTCAACAAACCATTGTTCGTTTACCAATCTTCCCCCGAGGAATTCAAC
>DBGGTD010000661.1:0-2957 GCA_051162585.1 Elainellaceae cyanobacterium | reverse complement strand
AAAGTGCGGGCGTCTGCCAAAAATACGCTGTTTATCTATCCCAATTCGACGCTGATCAGCATGGAAATCGAGAATATCACCCGCGCCAAGAAGGTCATGGTGTTGCTCTATCTCGACTTTGGTCAGATGTTAGATGACGAAAGTTGCGCCTTGGTGCGAGAAGTCGTCAGCGAAAGCACCAATTCAGTGTTTGGCATTGACCCAGGCAGCACCAACATTTCCTTTATACCCAACAATGCCTCGAAGGCGAGCCGGGCGCGAGTCACCTTCTTTATCCTCGGCTCCAGCGAAAACTCGATTCAGCTTCGCAAGCGGCTATTAGAGCTTGCCAATCAAACCATTTCTGAAAAGCTTGCCAGCTTTGGCATCGAATTTAAGACTCAAGATCCAACGGTCTACGTCGAGTCGCCAGTAACGATTTAAGGCAAACCGAATGGTTGAGGACTTCCTTCTCTGGGGCGGAGCGCCATAAAGCGTTCAAGCTATACTGAAACCCAGCGCTGGAAAACTAAGAGTCAGTGAATGCAATGGTTCAGAAAATTGCTCTCTTCAATCACAAAGGCGGAGTCAGCAAAACTACAACGACATTCAACCTCGGCTGGATGCTGGCCTCAAAAGGGAAACGGGTAATTCTTGTAGACACTGATCCACAATGCAACCTGACGGGTATGGCTTTAGGAGAAGAAACAGAGGATGACGAAGCCAGAATAGCGGCAATCTACAACACACGTTCAAATATCAAAACAGGCTTAGCACCTGCGTTTGAGTCTCAGCCAAGAGCGATTGAGGCAGTTGACTGCGTTTCTTTGGAAGGTCAAGAAGGGCTATTTCTATTGCCTGGTCATGTTGGTTTTGCTGAATATGAAGTGACACTAGGCATTGCCCAGGAGCTAAGTGGTTCGATTCAGGCTCTCAAAAATTTACCGGGTTCTATCACAGACTTGCTAGACAAAACTGCCAAAAAGTTTGATGCAGATTACATTTTGATTGACATGAGCCCTAGTTTGGGTGCAATTAATCAAAACTTGTTGATGACGAGTGACTTTTTTATCGTTCCGACGACTGCTGATTTCTTTTCTGTAATGGCAATCGACTCTTTAGCTAAAGTTTTGCCGAAGTGGTACGCATGGGCAAAGACAGCAAGTTCACTGCAAATTCTGAAAGACGCTACCTATCCATTCCCTGAAATTACTCTGCGATTTTTGGGAATCATCGTTCAGAACTATCGAATCATTCGCGGTAAAGAGACAGCCGCTTTTGAAACATGGATTCAAAAAATTGAAGAAGACGTTTCCTCAAAACTAGTCCCAGCACTGTGGAAGAGTAAAATGATGCTACCTGAGCAGGTTTATGCTGATCAGGGTATTGATAATAGCCTTTGCTTAACGAAAATTTCCAACTTTAATAGCCTCATTGCTCTCTCTCAAGAGCATCGAACTCCAATCTACGCCCTTACCGCCCAGCAATTAGGACAAAAAGGAATAGTGTTGGAGAAAAATCAAGCAAAGCAAACTGAGTTTCGACAAATGTTTGAGAACTTAGCAGATAAAATCATTGGGTTAACGTCTGCTGCCTATGCTGTCAGCGCTTAATCAATTCCGAATCAGCATTGCGCGTGTTCGAGATTTGATTTCTATTCATAACTCTGTCAAAGCTCAGTCCACTTCTGCCCTAGATTTGTCAGATATTCTGAGAGCTGCTCTCGTTCTCGCTGTGAGTGCTCTGGATTACTACATTCATGAAGTTGTAACATTAGGAATGTTAGAGATTCATCGGGGGCAGCGTTCTGAACCTAATCCTTCACCTAACAGTTCTCAATCTGCATTTTCTCGATTTCAGGTGTCACTAGGAGGTGCGCGACAAGAGCGATTGATAGCAATGGATATTGCCGCTTGGCTCGAAAACGAGATCCAACAAAGTCAAGGTTTCGACTTTTTAGAGCAGTCTTATCCCGTCTCAGCATTGCTCCCAGTGATATCAATCAGTGTGCTTAACAGGCTTAATAACGCCTCCTGGTTAGAAGATGAGATTCGAGAACGTCTCGGATATCAAAGCTTTCAGCAACCAGGCAAAATAGCTGATGCTATTAGACTCATCTCCGACAAGAAACTTTGGGATGAGGTTGCTGTAAAACTCGGCACATCCGCAAAAGATGTTAAGCAACAGCTCAGCGCGATAGTTGATCGTAGAAACAAAATTGCCCACGAAGCTGATATCGATCCCACTTTCGGTATTGGGAGCCGATGGTATATTGATGAAATTCTAGTTAGTGATGCAGTTAACTTTATTGAACAAGCGGTTGAAAGCATTCATCAAGTCCTTTGACTACACGTACAACCGGGCTAATGAATCTTTGGAGTCGACGACAGCCGATAGGTTATCTGTTGAGCGTAGGCTATCTATGGTGGTTCAACTCAGCCGTTGACAACCATTACTTGAATAGGGGGGCGCCTATAAGCCCCTGCTGTATAGGGCAAACGGCCATTTTCCTTACCCCAGAGTTGTTAATTCGTTCACCCCAAGCGCATGATCATTCACCCTTTAATTCGATATGCCCTGACTGGGCTACTAGTGCTATTAGTCGCTTTGACAGGATTCAATACATCGGCGATCGCCGCCCGTGTGCCCCCGTCAGATTCGCCACTTTCAGCGCTTGTCGGCACGCCTCCAGCAAATGAGCAGCCCCCGAGTTCGCCCACCGCTGACGCAGCCCCCGATTCTGCCAAACCCGATCAGCCCGCCGAGCCGTCAAAAACCTATTTTCTGTCATTGGAATCTGAGAACGCTCGCCGTCGAGTTAATCTCGCCCCACCCGCAACTCGACTGTCAATCACCTCAGAGTCGGGAGATACCGCCGTTCAGTGTGGAGATGGAGACAAAACGTATAGCTGCGTACCGGGAGGCTCTCTCAAAATTCAGCACGACGCAGATGATCCCATTTCATATATTTGGGCACA
>DBGGTD010000660.1:0-6777 GCA_051162585.1 Elainellaceae cyanobacterium | reverse complement strand
TGCATCAGTAACTTTAATTCGCAGAATCGGTGTGATGCGATCGCGGATCTATCTAGAACTCAGCATCCAGGTAGCGGTGAATATAGGAGAGATTAGCATTCGCGGCACCCAACAATTCTCGCTCAGTCAGCAGGAGCGCAACTGGGGCTTGTTGGATGATGTAAAAGCAATTTATGACTGTCAAGGATGGGAAAGGTGTCTAGAGGAGCACTGTGCTGAGTTGCGGGGGCAATTTCCTTTGGAAAAGCTACGCCAACGGGTGGTATGGCAGAAGGATGCCGATCCGTATCGAGTGAAGTTGGTGCGATCGACTATTCGAGCGAGGCTAACTGATAAGAGTTAACTGCTCATCAAATAGGCAGAAATACATGATGAAGGGTAAATTTCTGATGGGGCAAATTATGCAAACTCTCTTTAACAAGGTTTTTTAATGATCTAGACGATGAACCTAAACCACTCGCTGATGTCATTTGCAAATCAATGTAGTGCTTCTTAACCTGCTTATCAACAGCTTTGATTGCATTTGCAGTTTTACCATTCATCACATAACCAATCATTCCACCTTGAGTCAAGCTTCTAGCGTATTGAGGATTTGAACCTACAAATCTCGCCATTCCACTTACCACATACTCATTAGCTAAAGAGCTTATTTTACCATTCTTGCTGATGATATTTAAGCGTTTGCACTCAAAAGCGAAATAGACATCGCTACGATAACCATGAGTAAGCCGTAAATCAATTCGACCTATTTCTTCTGCTTTGGCTAAATCGTCCACAGGAACTTCACGATCTATTCTGACAGGCAACATTTTTAGATCCTTGTACTGCTCAAGACTAGCTCGAAAACGCTTTGTGATAGGTACTTCATGCTCATCAAGTGTAGGCTTGGTAAAGCTCGACCAAACATCTACCACCATATTTAGGATGTCCGGAATCAAATCATCTGGAAAAAAGTCTGCCCAGAGATCAGCATTACCAACGATCGCCATCAGTCATTCCTGTAATTAGTAGTAAGAATTTCTGCTGCAATTTCATCAGCATCATTGAGAGCAAATGTTTTGCTCCAAAACCTAAAAGTTAGTGGCTTGAGAATATACAACTTATCTCTGTCAAAGACTTTAAGGTTACGGTAGTATGCAATGCTCCCCTCATATCTAGGTAGTAGTTGCGTAATCCTTGTAAGAGCTTCATCCAACTGAGAACTAGATTCTTCCTCCACAGAAGAAGCCGAGCCTTGAGATGCTACTTTCTGCAAAACTACTATTCCCATTCCAGATCTAGTTGAAACAAGAATCTTCCCTAATACTTGATAGCGTCCTCTTTTAGACCATGTGTTCAAGAGCTTACACAGAAGAGTCAGGTAATCAATTCTGTCAGACGGTGTACTTTGTTTGAGGGTTGGAATATCAGTACTACCGCGACTTGGTGTAGAACTGGGAATCCAGCAATTTACTGTGTCGTTAATTAGAATCTGTTCAAGTTCATCAATTTGATAATAGCGATATACATGAGCAAGTAAGTCATGTTTAGCTTTCTCGATCACATTAGATCTCTCTAAAAAATTGTGACTAATTGTTCTTCGAACTTGAGTAAGAGCAACGCTAACCTCTCGAAGAATTTCTCGCGATTCTACAGGTGAAAAAGTATCTTCGAGAAATGGAAAAGGCATACGTAAAAGCTCCTCTTCATGGGTTTCATCCCGCTCCGTTCCCCAGTTGGCAGATGTATGAAATAGAAAATAACTTGCAAGATTAGAGTTAAGAACAACTGCTAAAAACTTTAATAAATCCGTATCTTCTTCGGAGCCATGAATACCCTGAATTGCATGACGAAAGGCAACATCAAAATCAGCAAATGCAACTCTTAAACCTTTGGTAATTAAGACATGAGGTTTTTGGAAGATTTTCTCATCAGGTAGGCGACGTAAGCGTTGGAAGCGATCGCCAACTTTACCACAATCAGATTCCAGTAACAGAAGATCGATAGCTTTACTTTTACCTTCAACAAATAGGTGATCTGAAGACCATGAGGGAATCTTGCTTTTTTCTGGATCATCGTTTGCTCCCTCGGGCTGGAAGCCTTGCCCGATAATCCAGCGTTTTGTTCTTTTGTGAGGCTTTACCTTGAGCTGATCAACAGCATCTGAAAGGCGAGGTAGATTGCTTAATCTGTCTAAAAACTTCTGATCTCTTGGAGTACCCCAGAAAGATTTTTTCCAAGCAAGAGCCGCTTCATCTTTACCAAGCTCATAGAGCAGTTCCGCCAACCTAACCTGAGCGCGATCTTCAGAAACAATACTGATGATTTCTGCCTTCAAAGTTTCTAGTTCAGTTTTTGGAACAAGGTAGGGAATAAACGCATTCTGTTTGTCAGGCAAGTCTTTTGTATAGCTAACGATTAGGGCAGGTCGAATAGCTCCATCAAATAGATAGAATCTCATATCAGATAAGTTAATAACTTGCTCAATCGTATAAGTAGACAGCCACTCACGTTGAGCTTTTATAGCCTTATCTTGATGATTAAGAAGAATTGCTGACGGAAGTAGGAAGCAAATGCGACCACTACTTTTAAGATGAAGTGGGGCTTTCCAAATAAAACCGTATGCCAACTGTCTTTGAGCTATTGGCAAGCCTGCTTTCATAACTATGAGATTGTATGCAAAATTGGTAAACCACCAACTCAGCTGCCTTTCATTTATGGCTTGACCGTTTCGTATTGCCAAATACCATTTCCACCAAAAAGATATGAAATTTGAATACCCCTTTCGCCTACACCACCGTTCCACTAGAGTTTTATCTCCAGTAGCTCTTGCCCAAGGTGGATTTCCTATAACTAAATCAAAATCATCTGGTAATGCTAATGCATCATCAAAAAAGTCCTGACAAATAATGTTGCGTCCTATCAAATTTGGCAAAACATTGCCTTGCTCTTGTAGTTCTTGAATTGCTCTAGGTTCAAGCTGATCGAGAAAGGCTAAGTACAAACTAAATGCAGCAATGCGACAAGCTGTTTCAGTTGGATCAGCGTCAACTCCAAAAAGCTGATTTTGTAAGATGGTACTTAGAGCACGAGCACGTTCTTCATTACTAGCTTCTCTGTTGTTTCTTAACCACTCCTCCGCTATACGATTAAACAAAGAGACTAAAAAGATGCCTGAACCACAAGCTGGATCAAGAAATTTCTTATCCAGCAAAGAAGCAAACTTTTCTAGTGCTGTGTCAAGAACAATCTCAGCTAAAAACCTTGGTGTATAATACGTCCCACTCTGGCGCTTCTGCTTAGCATCTTCTCCCTCAAGAAATCGTTCGTAAATTCCACTAATTGTTTCAATCGGAATCACATTGAAGTCATACGCCCAGAACCCAAGGGAAAGTTGTCCACTACTCAAATCATCTCCACGTAGTAAGCTATTAAGCGTTCTTATATGATCATTTTTAATGAGTTTACTTTCCTCAAGTAAATCACCTTCAAATAAATCACCATTAAAATCTTGCTTCAATTGCTGAAAGAGCCTGCCGTAAAGCAATTCTTTGGATGTCTCTGGTGAAAATTCTTCTAAAAGTTGTAGTAAACTTCCAACGCCTCCTGCACCAACTTTCTTAAAGTATCTTGAATCAATAATCCTTCTATCAGTTAAGTAACAAATGAAAATTGTTCTCCACAGCAAGGCGTGGATAACTTTGAGTTCAAGCGTTACCCCTTCAACTGGCTCACGTAGGCGTTCTCTAGCTGCCTCTAAGTTTTCGAGTAAGTAGCGATCAACCCGTAATTTGGGATTAAAAGATTGTGGCTTCTGGCGGAAAAACTCGCCAAATTGGAGAGAGCGAGTAAACTGCCTTAGCTCAAGAACATCTGCTGTTCGACTCAGAATTTCAACCAATCGATCACCATCACTTACCTCTTCGTCTTCCTTAGCGGGAAGTGTCAAACTGGAGTAAACGTGAAAATCGGATGGACTGACAACTACTAGAAGTGGTGCAATGCCCTGGTTCCAAAGTTTACGATGCAACCTCCGCATCTCGACAGGATCAATAGAGGATACTTCTTTGAAGTAGACATAAGGGGATTTGTCTTGATACAAAATTCCGTCAAGCTCTAGATCTTTCCAAGCTCTACGCATGACATGGGCTTGGGCTACACCGCTCTGCATAGCCTGAAGCTCATCAAAACTCCGAAAGAATTCAGGTGCCTGTCTATCAGCTAAACCAAGCTGCTCGATCCAGCCTGTGCTGATACTTACCGCCATGTGCTTACATCTCCCTCAACATCGTACTTGAATAGAAACAGTAGAGCAGTATATTCGTACTCCAAGATCTTTAAAAATATATATATACTACAATTTGAGTGATGAGCGCAGCAAGAGCTTTTACAAATCGCAATGATGTGGCGAGCATGTTTCGCTATATTAATTCTTTTTAGGTACTCCTCCATCTGTAAATGCCCAAATCTTCCGCTTATGCTGCAAACCATAGCTGATGTGGATAGATCGCCCCGCTTCATAAAAATACAGCGAGTCAAACGGCAACTCCTGTACCACAATCCACTCCACCAGCTCATCACTCGGCAAATCCATAATCCTGAAATCACACGCTGCACCGAGGCGATTTTCCTCCTCTCAGCTAATCAGTTAAATGAACTACAGTTGAATGACAGCAGCTCAAAGGAGATTTCTATGGACGCAATCACGACTAAACAGGCAGAACAAGACCTCGACGGTTTAATCGAACGAGTTATCGCTGACGTGCAGCCCACTATTCTCTGTAACGACAAGGGCGATCGCGTTGTTGTCATGCCACTCGATGAATTTAACTCATGGCAAGAAACGCTCTACCTCCTTTCCAATCCCGCTAATGCTGCCCACCTTATGGGCTCCATACAAGAAGCTAAAGCCGGAAACGTTACCGAGCGGGAACTCATTGAAGAATGAAACTCACCTTCACCAACTCAGGGTGGGAGGATTACCTATGGTTCCAAGCAACCGACAAAAAAACTGCTCAAGAAAATTAACACGTTAATCAAAGACATCAAACGCAGTCCCTTTGACGGCATCGGCAAGCCAAAACCCTTGCAAGCCAATCTGTCTGGCTACTGGTCTCGCCGTATCAACTCAGAACATCGCCTGATTTATGAAATCAAAGACGACAGCATCATTATCGTCGCCTGCCGCTTCCATTATCAAATCTAAACTTAAGTCAAGGAAAGAACCAATGACGATCGCATCAATTGACATCGGCACACTGGTTACCCGCACATCTGGCCTGCATGGAGGAAGCCCTCACATTGCAGGTAAAGGTATTACCGTGCGTCGCATTGTTACCTGGTATAAGCGGGGCTTGAATGCAGAAGAAATCAGCGATCGCATCGGGAATCTGACCCTCGCAGAAGTTTATGCCGCTCTAACTTACTACCACGCCAACAAAACCGAGGTAGAGACCGATTTAGCAATACAAGCTGCGGAAACCAAGCGTCTAGAGGAACTTCACACTGGAAATCCTCAAGCTGAACATGAGTGAGATTCGGCTATACATTGACGAAGACTCCATGGATCAAGCCTTGATTCGTGCCCTAAAGGCCAGAAATGTTGATGTGATCACGGTTCTGGACACTCAAACTGAAGGTCAGCTTGATGATGAGCAACTCAAACTAGCAAGCTCTCAAAAGCGAGTGCTTTACAGCCACAATATCGCTGATTTCTGCCGTATTCACTCAGAATTTATCGCTCAAGATAGATTCCATTCGGGAATTGCCCTCTTGTCGCAGGATTATTCAGTTGGCCAACAGTTGAGGGGCATCTTGGAGTTAACCTTTACTCATTCTGCTGAGGATATGCAAAACCAATTGATATTTTTGAGTCAGTATTTGCGCTTTGACTAATTTCTTATTTGCAAAAAAAAATTGAACGAGTTATCGCTGACGTACAGCCCACTATTCTCTGTAACGAAAAGGGCGATCGCGCCCAGATTCATCAATCACTGTACTTGACGCAATTAGCAAATTGCTATGTGCGTTTGCGTTCATAGCAATGCGGACAACATACCCCTTTTTGATACTGCTGAGATGCCTTGTCTTCTGCTGAGATGGGGTGTCCGCATCCCCTGCACATGTCGTAAGAACCCGGCTCAACACCGTGTTTGACGGCGACTCGATGGTCAAAGACAAAACATTCTCCATGCCAGCGGCTCTGATCAGGAGCAACATCTTCTAGATATTTAAGGATGCCGCCTTTTAGGTGATAGACTTCATCAAACCCTTGGCTGAGTAGAAAAGACGTCGCCTTCTCACACCGAATCCCTCCGGTGCAAAACATCGCAATTTTTTGGTGCTGACGGGGATCGAGGTGCGATCGCGCGTAGTCTGGAAACTGCCGAAACGACTTTAATTCAGGATTCTTCGCCCCATCAAAGGTGCCGATGTTAACCTCATAGTCATTTCGCATATCGATAACGGTCACAGTTGGGTCAGAAATCAGATGGTTCCATTCATCAGCGCCGACATACCTGCCAACCTGTTGACTCGGATCAATAGTTGGCATTCCAAGGGTGACGATTTCTGCTTTGAGCTTGACCTTCATCCGATCAAAGGGTGGTGCGTCTGCATACGATTCTTTATGGTCTAAATCTGCCAACCGAGCATCTGACCTTAAGAATGACAGCACCGAGGCGATCGCCTCTTGTGTTCCGGCAATGGTGCCGTTGATACCCTCCGCTGCTAGCAGAATCGTTCCTTTAACGCTCTGATTTTGACACACCGTTAAGATTGGCTCTCGCTTCTCGGCAG
>DBGGTD010000659.1:0-4988 GCA_051162585.1 Elainellaceae cyanobacterium | reverse complement strand
CTATATTTGGTTAAAAAAAGCGCCAATTTAAGTTGGCGCTTTTTTAATGAATTTTTTATTCTACGCATTTCCGCCAGAGGCTTGAAGCCTTGCTCTGGCGCGTTTTAGCGCTTGAGCTGCTTGCAACTTTTCTTGGCGATCGTCACTGGACGCTTGATTAAATCGTTGTTCGGCTTCTTTATAAGCTGACTGTGCGGATGTTCGGTCGATCGAATCCCCTCTTTCTGCACCGTTTACGAGAATGGTGAGTTCATCATTTTCGACTTCGGCAAATCCACCCATTAGAGCGATCGCAACCCAATCCTTCTCAGAACGAACCCGCATGACTCCAGTGTCAAGAGCAGTCAAGAGCGGAGCATGACCACTCAAAATTCCCAATTGCCCCGTGGTGCTTGGAAGAATGACCTCCTCAGCCGCAGAATCCCATACAGTCTTATCAGGAGCAACAACGCGAACAGTTAATGCCATAGTTAGTTCGTCAACTCAGTAGGGTCACAACAATCAAAGACAACCAGCCCCAACCAGCCATTAATCAGGGAAGGCTAACCATTTACAACCAATGATTAGCCTCTCAGATCTAACGGCTGATCACATTCGATTGTCTAGCCTTCAGACTTCATTTTCTCAGCGGCTTCAAGAACCTGGTCGATGCCGCCTTTCAGATAGAACGCTTGCTCTGGAATCTCATCAAGTTCTCCATCTAGAATCATATTGAAGCCCTTGATATTCTCCTCCAAGCTGACATATTGTCCAGAAAGACCCGTAAACACTTCAGCTACGAAGAAAGGTTGAGACAAAAAGCGTTCGATCTTGCGGGCTCTCGCAACCGTTAGACGATCGTCCTCCGACAATTCATCTAGACCCAGAATAGCGATGATATCTTGAAGCTCTTTATACCGCTGCAACGTTGCCTGCACCGAACGAGCTGTTTGATAATGCTCCTCCCCTACAATGCTTGGCTGGAGCATCGTCGATGTGGAATCAAGCGGGTCAACTGCTGGATAAATCCCCTTCGACGCAAGTCCACGAGATAATACCGTAGTCGCGTCTAAGTGAGCAAACGTCGTTGCTGGAGCAGGGTCAGTCAAGTCATCTGCAGGAACATAAACCGCTTGAATCGATGTGATTGACCCTTCTGTTGTGGATGTAATCCGCTCCTGCAAATCGCCCATGTCGGTTCCAAGAGTGGGCTGATATCCCACAGCAGACGGCATCCGCCCCAGAAGTGCAGATACTTCAGAACCCGCCTGAACGAAGCGAAAAATGTTGTCAATAAATAACAGAACGTCTTGCTTGTTCACATCGCGGAAATGTTCTGCCATCGTTAATGCCGACAGCCCAACACGCATACGGGCTCCAGGCGGTTCATTCATCTGCCCATAGACCAGAGCCACCTTGGATTCAGACAGGTTCTCGGAGTTGATGACCCCAGAGTCAATAAATTCGTTGTAAAGGTCGTTTCCTTCACGAGTTCTCTCACCCACGCCGCCAAAGACGGAAACCCCACCGTGCTCCTTAGCAATGTTGTTGATGAGCTCTTGAATCAATACGGTTTTGCCAACACCAGCACCGCCAAACAGCCCTACTTTACCTCCCCGACGATAGGGGGCAAGCAAATCAATAACCTTAATGCCTGTTTCAAAGACGGATGGCTTTGTTTCAAGCTCGGTCATTTTAGGGGCAGACCGATGAATGGACGATGCGCCCCCTTCATTGACAGGTCCTTTTTCGTCTACGGGCTCGCCCAAGACGTTAAAGATGCGTCCAAGAGTAGGAGTTCCAACGGGAACCTGAATCGGAGCACCTGTATCTACAGCCTCCATGCCACGCACTAAGCCATCTGTAGAACTCATTGCTACAGATCGCACTTGGCTGTCGCCTAGAAGTTGCTGGACTTCGCACGTCACTGAGACGTCGTTGCCAACAGGATTTTTGCCCGTGATTGTAAGAGCGTTGAGAATCTTGGGTAGCTTCCCAGGAGGAAATTCAACGTCTACAACGGGACCGATAATTTGAGTAATGTAGCCTACGTTTGTCTTCTCTGCTGTGGTGACCATGCTTGAGCCTATCGTTTTGATCAGCGTTCGACGGGACTTAAAGAAAGTCTTAAATAAAAATTTCCATCTTACACATTATCACCCAACGTAAAGCTTAGCGAAGGATTCCTGGCAGCAACCCGAAAAAATATCATAATTTAGCCTTTGCACATGAACGCTAAATGAGGCGATCGCCTCTAGTGATAGTGATACAGATTAAGAGCATCGGCTTCTCTGTCGCTGATGCACGACAGGTTCCGACGATTGCGACATTGAAATCTATAATTTATAAATAGTTGATCAGTATTCTCACGAACGTCGAAGCAAAGTTTCTTCAACGGTTTTGTGCTAGAGGTGCTGCGACTCGAATTGCTGTCTGATTGATTTTTTTGCTGATACTGCCATGTCCACTCCCGATCGCCGCTTTCATATCACCACGTTTGGCTGCCAGATGAACAAAGCTGATTCCGAACGAATGGCCGGTATCTTGGAGGGCATGGGGTTTCAATCGTCAGAAACTCCAGATAATGCAGATGTCATTCTCTATAACACCTGCACCATTCGAGATAACGCTGAGCAAAAGGTTTATTCCTACTTGGGGCGGCAAGCCAAACGGAAGCATGAGCAGCCTAACTTGACGATTGTTGTCGCAGGTTGTGTTGCTCAGCAAGAGGGAGAATCGCTATTGCGGCGTGTTCCCGAATTAGATTTGGTAATGGGGCCTCAACATGCAAATCGATTACAAGATTTGCTAGAGCAAGTGTTTAATGGCAACCAGATTGTTGCCACCGAGCCCATTCATATTGTCGAAGACATTACTAAACCTCGACGGGATAGCACGGTAACAGCATGGGTTAACGTTATTTATGGGTGCAATGAACGCTGCACATATTGCGTGGTGCCCAATGTACGAGGAGTAGAGCAATCTCGTACCCCTGAAGCGATTCGCGCCGAAATCGAGGAGCTGGGACAACGCGGATACAAAGAGATTACTCTTTTGGGGCAAAATATTGATGCCTATGGCCGAGATTTGCCAGGAACAACTGCTGACGGTCGACATCGGCACACCCTCACAGATTTGCTTTACTACATTCATGACGTTCCTGGAATCGAGCGGATTCGATTTGCGACGAGTCATCCGCGCTATTTCACTGAACGGTTAATTCGTGCCTGTGCTGAGTTGCCAAACGTTTGTGAACATTTTCATATTCCGTTTCAATCTGGGGATAATGAGATTCTCAAGGCGATGGCGCGGGGTTACACCCATGAAAAATATCGTCGCATTATTGATAAAATTCGTGACTACATGCCAGATGCAGCCATCAGCGCGGATGCCATCGTGGGTTTTCCTGGCGAAACAGAAGGCCAATTTGAAAATACGCTAACGCTGGTAGATGACATTGGCTTTGATCAGCTCAACACTGCGGCCTACTCGCCGCGTCCCGGTACTCCTGCTGCTCAGTGGGAAACTCAGCTTCCAGATATAGTAAAAAGCGATCGCCTCCAACGGCTCAACCACTTAGTTTCCATTAAAGCGGCTGAGCGATCGCAGCGATACTGCGGACGTATTGAAGAAGTCTTAGTGGAAGACCAAAATCCTAAAGATACGACTCAGGTGATGGGTCGTACGCGGGGCAATCGACTGACCTTCTTTAAAGGCGATGTGGCGACGCTCAAGGGGCAGTTGGTTACTGTTAAAGTCACCAAAGCTCGCGCATTCAGCCTAACTGGAGATGTTGTTGAGCATGAGAGTCGTCAGTCAACTGTTTTGAAATGCTGATGATGTCAGAAATTACTTGAATCTACTGAGGCTTTCAGCAGAATTTAACGAATTAAAAATTACAGGCAATTCTCAATCTTTAGATCAGAATTAGATCGGAAGACAATTGCGTGAAAGTTCGTATTGTCCTTGATTCTGAGTGCTTAGCTTTGATTGATTCGTGAGGATTTCACTGAGATCAGGCAGTGAATAGAGTCGTAATTTCTACATTGATATGTGCTGCTTTGACTTGCTAAGACTAAGTCATCTCTGCAAGAAGGGACGTGCTTCGGTTTTTATAGTCAATTTGGGATGACTATTAACAGCGCAATCGTAAAGAGACCTCATCAGCAATGAAATCAAATCTATCTGTTCTTAATTCTTGTTTGATACGACTACAGATACAGCGACTCCAAGTATTGGGGGTCATTGCATCTCCGTCCCAGCACCATCAAGCAGTCGGCAAATCAGTGCGCCGTTCTGCCCCTGAAGCGGGTTTAACCCTGCTGGAATGCCTTGTGGCGATCGCCGTAATTGCCTTAACTGGAGCAATGGTGGGTCCTCCGCTTTTGCTGGCAACTGCGACTCGTATCCAAAACCAGCGAGCAGAGCAAGCCTTGCAAATTGCTCAGGGCGAAGTTGATCGGGTACGATCGCTGGTCGAGCGAGGCGAACATACTCCGACAAACTTGCCTGCTGCTGCTTCGGGTAATCCAGCATTAAATACGATTGCAACACCCGCAAGCGTCGTAGGATCTCTGAAATCAGTTAGTTCAACCTGTTCTACCTATACTGGAGCGCAGATTCCGATCAACCGGGCATTGCAGATTGACATTGATGGCGATTGTCAGTCTGACTTTTTGATGCAAGTGTTCCGGACGAGCGGCACGGTTTCGCAGCGAGAACAAGTTGGGCGCAACCGTCCGGGCGAGTTCGATCTTATGGTTCGGGTATACGCCGCGATCGCCCAGACCAATTTGGGCAATCTAGACACAGAACCCGCCAGTTTACGATTTACCTCTGGTGAAGGGAACCAGCGCAGCCGCCCCCTCGCCGTGCTCACCACACAAATCACCTGGAGTGAAAGCGACAATTCCCTCTTTTGCTATCAAGAGCTAGCAAACTGCCAACCTCAATAGCAATCGTCCGCCCCCTCAAACAGATTGTTTGATATTGGCTGAAGCAGCGTGACA
>DBGGTD010000658.1:0-5438 GCA_051162585.1 Elainellaceae cyanobacterium | reverse complement strand
GGTTAGAGCAGGTGATGTCGTCTGAACTGATTGAGTTCGAAGATGGCACGGTTGGCATTGCTCTTAATCTTGAAGAAGATAACGTCGGCGCCGTGTTAATGGGCGATGGGCGTAACATTCAAGAGGGAAGTTCGGTTACAGCAACCGGAAAGATTGCCAGCGTTCCCGTTGGGGATGCGATGATTGGGCGGGTTGTGGATGCCTTGGGTCGCCCGATTGACGGCAAGGGAGATATCAATACGTCTGAGAATCGGCTGATTGAGTCTCCTGCCCCTGGGATTATTGCACGCAAATCTGTGTATGAGCCTCTTCAAACCGGAATCACAGCGATTGACTCTATGATTCCGATTGGTCGAGGACAACGAGAACTAATCATTGGCGATCGCCAGACAGGTAAGACGGCGATCGCTATTGATACCATCTTGAACCAGCAAAGCGAGGACGTAGTCTGCGTTTACATCGCGATTGGTCAAAAAGCATCAACCGTTGCCCAGGTTGTGAGTGCCTTAGAAGAGCGTGGCGCTCTCGATTACACCATCGTGGTGGCCGCCAACGCAAGCGATCCGGCTGCACTTCAGTGGCTTGCTCCCTACACGGGTGCGTCTCTTGCAGAGTACTTTATGTATAAAGGCAAAGCGACCTTAGTGGTCTATGACGATTTGACCAAGCAGGCGCAAGCCTATCGTCAGATGTCGTTGCTTTTGCGTCGTCCGCCCGGTCGTGAAGCATATCCTGGAGATGTGTTTTATCTCCATTCCCGTTTGCTAGAGCGGGCTGCGAAGCTCAGCCCCGAGTTGGGTGAAGGCAGTATGACTGCTCTACCAATCATTGAGACCCAGGCAGGCGACGTATCTGCGTATATTCCCACCAACGTCATTTCCATTACAGACGGGCAAATTTTCTTGTCGTCTGACCTGTTTAACTCTGGCTTGCGTCCGGCTGTAAACGCTGGTATCTCAGTGTCTCGGGTCGGATCAGCCGCCCAGACCAAGCTGATGAAGAAAGTGGCAGGAAAGCTCAAACTAGAGTTGGCCCAGTTTGATGAACTGCAGGCGTTTGCCCAGTTTGCATCTGACCTCGATAAAGCGACGCAAAATCAAATTGCACGGGGTCAGCGGCTGCGCGAACTGCTGAAGCAACCTCAATATTCACCTCTGTCGGTTGCCGAACAAGCCATTCTCATCTATGCAGGGATTAACGGATATCTAGATGACATCCCTGTGGATAAAGTTGCTGATTTTGCAAAAGGGCTGCGTGAGTATTTGAAGACCAGTTCTGATTATGATCAGGTGGTCGATCAAGAGAAAAAGCAGTTCAACGATACGATCGTCAACAAAATGAAGGAAGCAATTACAGACTATAAGCAAACCTTCATGGCGAGTATCTCATAGGTGATTGGGAAACCAGTGTCAGGAAGGATGGGCATGTGTGCAAAGAGTCTGACTTCCTGACACCTTCTGCAATCTGATGCTGATTTCTAGCATTTAATCTCTCACTCTAACACGAGTTATGCCTAACTTAAAAGCAATTCGCGATCGCATTCAGTCGGTCAAAAATACACGAAAAATCACTGAAGCAATGCGGCTCGTTGCAGCAGCTAAGGTCAGACGAGCACAGGAACAGGTGATTGCAACTCGTCCGTTTGCCGATCGTTTGGCGCAAGTTTTGTACGGGTTGCAGGCGCGTTTGCGGTTTGAAGAGGCCAATCTGCCCTTGCTAAAGCAGCGAGACGTTCAGACTGTCGGCATTTTGGTCGTATCGGGCGATCGCGGTCTGTGTGGCGGATACAATTCCGCCGTGATCCGCCGAGCTGAGATCCGTGCGAAGGAACTTGAATCTGAAGGGATCGACTACAAGCTTGTTTTAGTAGGTCGTAAGGCAGTTCAATATTTTCGCCGCCGAGAGCAGCCAATTACGGCAACATTTGTCAATCTTGAGCAAATCCCGACGGCGGAAGAAGCCTCTCAGATTGCAGACGAGCTGCTGTCTCTGTTTTTGTCTGAAACAGTTGACCGTATCGAGCTTATCTACACCAAATTTGTGTCACTGGTAAGCTCTCGTCCGGTCGTTCAAACCTTGCTGCCTCTTGATCCCCAGGGTCTAGAATCATCAGATGACGAAATCTTTCGTCTGACCACACGAGGGGGAGAATTGGAGGTCGAGCGCCGCAAAGTCGAAGCGCCTACTCCAACTCCGCTACCCCAAGACATGATCTTTGAGCAAGATCCGCTCCAAATCTTAGATGCGCTATTGCCTCTTTACCTAAATAATCAGCTTTTGCGCGCATTGCAAGAAGCTGCAGCAAGCGAACTGGCAGCTCGGATGACAGCGATGAACAATGCGAGCGACAACGCAAGTGACCTGATTACATCCCTGTCTTTGACTTATAACAAAGCTCGTCAGGCATCGATTACCCAACAGCTTCTAGAGGTGGTCGCTGGCGCAGAAGCCTTATAGCGGTATGCGCTATATTACAAGCACCAATAGCAAAAAGAGACAGAAATTGTTGTGCTGTCTCTTTTTGCTATTGGTGCTGTGATCTTAGATAGCAAGTGAAGTGTGCGTTAGGAAAAGTCGAATAGCTGAAACAATGCGGCAGCAAGTATTTATCTTCATCCTTCTGCCTTCATCCTTTGTTGAGCTTGCCGTCGGGCATTGTAGTATTCTCCAAATTGGCATGACTAAAATTAGTGCCATCACTTTTCGCCCCAGTCAAGCTAGCATTGCTCAAGTTAGCGCTACTAAAATTAGCATTGCTGAGATCAGCTTCGATTAGATCAGCATCCGTCAAGTTTGCTTCACTCAAATTAGCGCCGCTTAAATTAGCCTTAATTAAGCTTGCCTTGTAAAGATTTGCGCCAATGAGATTTGCGTTGCTGAGGTCAGCTTCAACCAAATTGCTCTCTTGAAGATTTGCCCGAATCAGGTCAACCCCTGTTAGATTGGCCTTACTCAAATCTGCCTGCGTGAGTTCTGCCTCGATTAGTTTGGCAGATTTAAGCTCAGCTTCGCGCAGTTGCACTTGATTCAGATTTGCGCTGCCAAAATCAGACTGATCGAGTTGAGCGCCGCTTAAGTCGCTACTGATGAGGTTGTCGCCGTAGAGATCGGCTTGAGCGAAATTCACGTCTTGAAGGTCTAGTGCGCGAAGATTGATGCCGCTTAAGTCTGGGCGAACGGTTGGATTCTCAGTTCGCCACTGGTTCCACTCGTTAACGCCTCGCTTAAGCATAGCAAGCTGTTTCTCATCAGCCATAATTTCTCTCCACTAGAGTATTGTTGAGGCGAAGTTGTATAAGGCCCTGATATCTAGACTGTTATTTTCATAACGCTGGCGATCGCACAACTGAGCCTTAGTGATCATCCTAGCTTTGTAGTAAAGACACTCCTGACACTGGCATTATATTTAGACTGCCTTGCGATCGCTCGCAGCGGCTATGTCAGTGTCATTGCATCGAGTCATTGCATACGACGTGAAGCAATCCGTGGATGACATTCGAGACATTACAAACGGACGGAGTCATTGCGAACGACCTAACATCGTCATCTATAGTGTTTCTCTTACGAAGTAATTCGACAAACACAGAGAGAGTGATTTATTCGTCGTTCAAAAATAGGTCTAACGGCAGATGACCAAACATATCATTGAGTCCTGAGTCATCGTCAGACTGGCATGACACTAGCACTCCTCTATGCTCACCTGTGTACACATCAGCATATAGCAGGCCGGATTTCGGATTGAATTTGATGTAAACAGACCCATCAATAGGTTTGAGGTCGGCATTAACCGAATACCCCAACGCTTCTGCATAGCTCTGTAAAGCAGCACAGCCCTGCTGCAAATCATCGGCGCAGATTCCTAAAATTTGATGATCAGACTGGGGGATAACCTGCCGCAATGCCCGACGGATTAATGCCTTGTCTGAATCAGAAACGTGAGCATTCGCGAGACAGTCAAAACGCTTTAAGGTCTGACGAGCATCGTCGAGGGGCAAATCTGACTGGGAATTAGACATAGGATTTGATTTAAATCATTTACTAACTCTTACCGACCGATTGGTTCGCCATCGCCATTAGCATGGTGTGGGCGCTCTGCTCAGCGTTGTCGTCACTGGGATGCCGTTGAACATAACTGCCATCAGACTGTAGTTCCCATGCTTGTCGATTGTCAGCGAGCATCACGCCCAAAATTTCTTGCAAGTCTTTAGCAATCTCAGACTCTTCCATCGGGGTCACGGCTTCAACTCGTCGGTCAAGATTTCGAGGCATCCAGTCAGCACTGCCAATGAAGACTTCTTCCTGTCCGCCGTTATGGAAATAGAAAATTCGAGAATGTTCGAGAAATCGACCTACAATGCTAATCACCTGAATGTTGTCGCTAATTCCTTTGATGCCAGGGCGTAGGCAGCAAATGCCGCGAACAATCAGGTCGATCTTGACTCCGGCCTGAGAGGCTTCGTAGAGAGTCGAAATGATGTCCGGATCAACGAGCGCATTCATTTTGGCAACGATCCGAGCGTGATTGCCATCCTTAGCCTGTTGAATCTCTCGATGGATGAGTTCAACCATGCGATCGCGCAAACTAACTGGAGCAATCAGCAGCTTGCGGTATGATCGCTGCCTTGAATACCCTGTCAGATAGTTGAATAAATCAGTCAAATCTGCGCCCAGGTCGCTTCGACAGCTCAGCAAGCCAATATCAGTATAAATGCGAGCCGTCTTGGGGTTATAGTTGCCCGTGCCAATATGCACATAGCGACGAATGCGATCATCTTCTTTGCGAACCACCAATACAACTTTAGTGTGGGTCTTGAGCCCGACAAGCCCGTAGACCACATGCACGCCTGATTTTTCTAGCTTGCGAGCCCACACAATGTTGTTTTCTTCATCAAATCGGGCTTTGAGTTCAACTAAAACAGCCACCTGTTTACCGTTTGCTGCTGCCGCAATCAACGCATTGACAATGGGTGAATCTCCGGACGTGCGGTAAAGCGTCATTTTAATAGCAAGCACATTAGGGTCATGGGCTGCTTGAGTAATAAAACGCTGAACCGTTGCCGAAAACGAATGATAGGGATGATGCACCATCATGTCTTTTCGACGAATGGCGGCAAAAAAGTCTTCTCCGTCTTCCTCTTCTGGAAATGCTGAACTTGTCTCTGACTCGCTGACTCGTGCCAAACCGGGGGGGACAACGGGTGACCAGGGCGGATCTTTGAGATGGGGGAGAGGCAAGTCCATAAACGACATTAGCCCTCCCAGGCTAATCAACCCATCGACCTCATAGACATCACTTTCAGCTAATCCCATCTCTCTCTTGAGAGTCTCTCTTACAAAGGCAGGAGTCGATGACTGAATCTCCATGCGAACGACTGACCCACCGAGCCGCCGCTTTCGCAATTCTTTCTCGATCGCCAGCATGAGATCATCAGCTTCAT
>DBGGTD010000657.1:0-2675 GCA_051162585.1 Elainellaceae cyanobacterium | reverse complement strand
TAAATAATATTCCTCATATGGCGTGGCTTAAAGATGCTAAAAATCGTTATATTGCTGTGAATGACATCTATTGTCGACGATGCGGCGTGGCTCTTGACCAGTTGATTGGCAAGACTCTTGACAATGCTCAACTCCCGCCTCTGATTTGCAAACATTCTAAACTCGATGCGGATGTCATATCGTCGTCGCAGCCTCACCATCTAGAAGAACATATCACCGATGCTGAAGGCATTCAACGGCGTGTTGAAACCAGGATTGTACCAATTTATAGCCACGCCAATCGAGTCATCGGCGCGGCAGGAATCGTAGTAGATATAGCGGATTAGTCACATCGAATTGGTATAACACCACTTCGATGAAGTATGCAAACTAACTGCCTCGGTAGGTGCTATATGACCAAGGCGAGGCTAGTAGTGGAACATGATAATGGGCGTCCGCATCAGCAATTCCGAACTGAATCGGGACGCGATTGAGAAACGGCGGATTAGGAAGATCAGTCATGTAGTGGGCAAAATACTGGCCGACAACAAAGACTAATTCATAAACACCACACACCAATTCTGCATTCTCTAAAAGAGGCCTATCCGTGCGCCCATCCGTGTTTGTAATGATGGATGTGAGTAGTATTCGTTCACCTGATTTCAGATCAAGCGACCAGAGCTCGACTGTCATCCCCGGCGCGGGTCTGCCCTTTACCGTATCTAAAACATGGGTGGTCAATTTACCTGTCATACAATTTATCCAATATACGTTGAGTCAAATCTCTACCTCTAAGACTCTTCTGTCTCGATCATTTCAACGTTTGTAGTGGGGCGAACATAAGGAATCAACGACACACTGCCTTAATGAAGACTGTCTTAATGAAGAGGGCCTGCAAGAATGACGTTGGCGATCGCACGTGTAACATCGCTGGGCTTTTCGAGTGCGAGTTGGTCATACCATTGCTGGGTCACGGCTGGGTCAATGCCATGAATCTGTTCAGCGCGTTTGCGAGCTTTCCGCACAACTACATTGGCACGTTCTGTGCGCTCTGCACTGTAGCGCTTGAGCGCGTATTCAACGCCGAGGGTAGTGGTCATCAAATATTGGGTCAGTACGAGCGCATCTTCCATGGCTTGACAGCCGCCTTGCCCCATGTCTGGGCAGGTTGCATGAGCAGAAGCTCCGAGTAGTGCCACGCGTCCTTTAACAAAACAGTCGATGGGGCCAACATCGTGGATTTCAGGGCGGGCCACTGTGTCAGGGTCAAATCGCTCAATGAGCCGCTGAACCGGAGTTGCCCACCCTTTGAAGTATTCTTTGAGTTCTGTCTTGTAGCGGTCTGGGTTGGCAGGTGTGCTTTTCGGGAGTGGAACATCTAAGAAGAAGTAGAAGCGATCGCCCGCCACAGGCATCATTGACGCTCGCTTGTGGTCACCCACATAAATAACCCAACAATCTTTAGGCGCAAGGTCTTCATCGGCAGCAACTAACCCATTCCAGTTGATATAACCGCCATACTTCGGTTCGATCTCTCTGCCGAGCACGTAGGTCCGCAAAATTGAGCGAATGCCATCTGCTGCGACAACTAAATCTCCCTGTGCCTGATGCCCATTGTCAAAGAACGCTGTGACGCCTTTTTCGTCTTCTTTTACCCCGACACACTGATGCCCCAAACGCACCTCGCCTGGAAAGGCATTGAGTAGCATGGCTTGCAAATCTCGGCGTGCAACCGGATACGGGCGCTGGCCTACATCATGAACTAGAGGCATCAGATCAATCGTGTTGAGGCTATCACCCGATTTGGTGCGATATTCCATGCGGTTCATCTGCCCGCCAATCTTTGCGATCTCTGCTCCCAATCCAAGGCGATTGAGGACTTTGACGCCGTTTGACCATAGGGAGATGCCAGCGCCTACCGGACGCAATTCTCGAACGCGGTCGTAGATGTCAACATCATATCCGGCTTGCTTGAGAGCGATGCCTGCTGTGAGTCCACCGATGCCTGCACCAATCACAACCGCTTTCAAATGTTCCATATGACTAACGACCGCTGAGCAATTCAAAGTTTAAATTCATAACCCGATCGACGGCTTCTGGCATGGGTAAGTTTGTTTGGCGAAGGAGGTCGAGGGTAACGATGAGAATGTTAACTGGGATTTTGCTAACATAGTCGGCAAACGCCCGTCCGATAATGCTTCCACCACTTGCGAAAGCGACGACTTCATGGCTAAACATTGCTGAAAATCCATCGATTTGCTGACCTGCTTCGTTGATCTTGTTTGCAACTAGACGCAGATTCGGATTGTTTTTAATCGAAATCAACACTAAATGTTGCTCAGGTATATAGACTGTCTTGTGATCTAGGTTTACGTTGCATCCATCACTGCTCGCGTCAATAACTCGACCACATTTTTCAAAGCGATCGGTTGCTGCGACGATATCCCCTGTTTGATACGTTAGCGCCAAGGTCATGATTCTCTCTGCGTTGGACTCTGTTTATTGTCGCAGACTGGCATAGCCTTGGGAACTGAATATCGGATGTGCTGACGCGCGATCGCCATTTGCGTTTAGCGATTTTTGCTTATCCGAAAACCTTAAAGCAGACGCGTACGTTAAGAATCAGCCCTGTAGAAAGTCTAGTGTGGCAGGTCGAGATATGAATCTGTTACAACAGCACAGTGATATCAAAAATT
>DBGGTD010000656.1:0-2901 GCA_051162585.1 Elainellaceae cyanobacterium | reverse complement strand
ACATAGCGTTGCAATAGAGAGATTTACCTGGCAAGATGTACCTGATGAATTCTTGCAAGCTTTAAATCCAAACAGAGATATTTAAAGCCCGAGAAAAGGTATCGTTATTCCTGACCTTCAGCGCATGCTAGCACTGGGAAATTGCCCCTGAGGATTTGAGGTCTGATGTTGGAATTTGAGATTTTAAGGGTCAAATTCGCGGGACTGTATTGAACGGCAGATGATGTAATACAGAAACGCAATACAGCGCAATTATTACAGGGATTAAGCTAAACCTGCAAGGTTTGGGGTTAATTTCTTACATGCTTTAAACTTCAGACCACAAAAATAATTATTTTTTGAAATACAAGCTCAACACATTTAATTTAAGAATTTCAAGCGGCTGTATATCCATAAAGAAGAGCGATCGCCCCAGTGTAACCATCCATCACATTAGCGGCACTTATATAAAGCTGCTACTTATGTAATGCAAATAGTATTGCTTTGTACAAACTTAATACTTTTTTATCTGGATCAGATTTAACTAGGATGAATAGGTAAGCAACGTGAGTCAGATTTTTGCCGATTTTCCATTAGTCTCTAAGGCATTACCGCATCCAAAATACCTGATTGACTGACAAAAGATTCGGAGGCTGGCGGTTAAAACCGCGCCTAGACAAGCGAAGTCGGCATGCGCCGACTGTCCCCAACCCGCGAGAGGGTTTTGCCCGTATAGCAGCAGTTACTCTTTGAGAAGCCGCTATGCGTCTACAACTGCCGCTGCAAAAAGTTTTGTCAGTCAACCAGCCAAAATACTGCGATCGCTCAAATTCCCTATATGGAAGGATCTTGAGGAATCATTTCCGTCCTATACACGCACAAAAAAGTTCCTCAAGTAATAGTCCAAACATTCCTTTCTTCGATAGATCGCAATAACGATTGTCTTCTTAATACCTTTTATTGGCTGTTTGGTGCTCTCATGCCAGATAGTCTTACTTTTCTGCGATTATGTGAGGATTTACATGAAGTCAACCCAAAATTTTGAACTAACTAGAGCAAGTGCTGGTTTATTGGTCTTATTCACTGGTTGTTGGTCTGCGGAGTCAGTTGCAGCTAATGAGATCCCAATTGTTTCAGGATCAATCGTTGCAGACCATCAGGAAACCAATGGAGTGCTACCTCAAATTGAGCATCACTCGATCACGTCAAATGAGACACTAACGTCGTCAAGCGTCCTAAATCCAGGTTCATTTGTAGAGACAGATGAACCGCGACCTCGGTTATCTGACGGTACGGAGAGTGATTTAAATACATCAGAGTTTGATTTAGTTGATCAATTTGTACCCACTGAACTCGATTTCTCAACTATTAATTGGATTACTTCATCTACTTCAGGTCAAGAGATGGCGATCGCTTCCACACCTTCACCTGATTCTCAACTCTTATCTAATTCGTCTACTGACTCTTCTACCCACCTTTCTACTGATTCTTCTACTCATGACTCATCTACCGGCGTGTTAACGGCTCAAGCCACCGATGAATCGCCTAATCAAGTCACTGCTGTATCAGAGCTTGCAACCCGTGAGTCTTTAGGACAGGTCACATCTGTTTCGCAACTATCTGATGTGCAACCGACCGACTGGGCATTTCAAGCGTTGCAATCATTGGTTGAACGCTATGGCTGCATCGCAGGCTATCCTGATGGCACCTATCGCGGCAATCGATCCTTGAGTCGCTACGAGTTTGCAGCCGGACTAAATGCCTGCCTAGACCGGGTTAGCGAACTTATTGCTGCAGGTCTATCGGATACGGTCACTCGAGATGATTTGGTTGTTCTACAGCGGCTTCAAGAAGAATTTTCAGCCGAGCTAGCTACACTGAGAGGACGAGTCGACAGTCTAGAAGCTCAGGTTGCAGAAGTAGAAGCCAATCAGTTTTCTACGACGACCAAATTAGCCGGAGAAGTATCTTTCTCGGTCAACGGCATATTTGGTGAAGAAAGAGCAGACGGTAGCGGTGACGGCATTGATGAAAACATCACCTTCAATCATCGTGTTCGCTTAAATTTGAATACAAGCTTCACGGGTAGAGATTTGCTGAGAGTTCGTCTAGATGCTCTCGATCCAGCTCGATTTGATATCAGCACAACTGGCACCAACATGACTCGTCTCGCGTTTGATCGAGATACTGATAGCGAGTTTGTCATTGGCAAATTATTCTATCGATTTCCACTCACCGATAATCTCAGGCTGACTGTCGACGCAGCACGAGGAGCCTTTCAAACCAACGTACCAACGTTTAACTCGGTATTTCCTAACCCAGTTTCGGGCGCTGTATCTCGATTTGGGCGATTTAATCCTATTTACTATCAGGGTTCAGCTGGAGCTGGAATAACCGCTAATTATGATTTTAATGATCTAATTGGAATTTCAGTCGGATACTTAGCCCGAAATCCAGATGACCCAAGTCCAGGAAACGGGCTATTTAACGGCTCTTATGCCGCACTTGCACAGCTAGACATCCATCCCACCGACAGCCTCGATTTTGGTTTAACCTATGCCCGAGCTTATTATCCTGGTGGTCAGGCATTTGTGTCTGGGGCGACAGGCAGTCGGCTTGCGAATGCCCCATTTGGTCAAATCGCAACCTCAGCAAACCACTTCAGTGCTCAGTCGAGTTGGCGGATCACTCCACAATTTATTCTGTCTGGATGGGCAGGGTTATCTCTTGCGAATGCAGAGGTCGGTAGCGTGACTGTGGATGATGGAGATGACGCCACCATTTTTAACTGGGCAGTAACATTTACTGTTCTTGATTTAGGGAAAGAAGGGAACGTAGCTGGAGTGTTGGTCGGTCAACCTCCTAGAGTTCTAAACAATGATAGCGGTCCTGAAGATGGCAGCGCGGCTTGGCATCTCGAAG
>DBGGTD010000655.1:0-2130 GCA_051162585.1 Elainellaceae cyanobacterium | reverse complement strand
GCGGGGGTTTGGGGGCAAGCGCCCCCAAGTTGCAGGGTTTTTATAGGCCCAAATCCTTCATGACATCAAGTCATCACTACGTTGATACCAATGACGACTGTTTGCCCCCACACGGTGTTGATTTTTACAGGGGTGAGATTACCCCGATTTGGTATCAGCGCAATCCTCAGCTCGGCCAACTCAAAAAAAGTAGGCTAGGTTATGCAACCCAGCCTACAAAACCAACGGTATGAATAATGGCGTCGTGACTTTAACCCAGCCTATAGACCCTAAGACACCGATGATTCTGGAGCCGTCGATCGCCCTCGATTCCCATTTTGAGCAAACCGTCGGCCCATTTCATCAACGAGACTATCCAAACCTCCGACTGAGCCATTGGCCTTGGCATAGCGATAGACCTCCAGCGCCGCCACATAGGCTTCACTGCCCGCTGCCACCGCTGTATCCTCAATCAACTCATGCAGTTGAACTAGGGCCAACAGTATCGGTTGCAACGTCTCAAACAGTTGTAGATCTCGGCGCATCTCGTCAATATCAAACGATCGCGGCAAAAAGTCAGGCGTCTGGGTTGCAATATCCAATGCCTTGCGGGTAAATGCCCGATTGCGATCGCCCAGCTTCAGCATCGACCGCCGTTCTTCAGGACTTACATCAATCAAAAACGACAGCAACTTGCGGATTGTGGCGATCGCCTCCATCACGGCCTGCTGTTCTGACGTAGAAATCTCAGCGCTTATTCGATTATCAGACATATAGAATGAACCCAAATACTTCACTGTCCAGGATGCCCAGGTTAGAAAAGGGGATCTCAACGAGGGGTGAGGCCGGATCAAGAGGATAGAGGCGCGATCGCCTGTTCAACGGTTTAGCCGCTTCGATAGCTCGGCTGGGGGAACTCTTGCTCATGTTTGCGTCGTCCATTTACTAAGCACAGACCTTTAAAAATCGCAAGACTTGATCAGCCTCAATGGAGCCGAGTGGATACACCCCAAATGGGCGATCGCTTTTATTGACAAGGGTTTGAGCAAATATTTACTTGGTAGAAAGTAGGGCCGAAATTCAGCTAGTGCCGGTGCCATAGCGTATGTGCCAGTTCTTCGGAGAATAAAAACTGGCCTACGGTTAGGTGGGTTTCATCAGTGGATGAGGATAAAGTAGCCACAACACTTCGGGTCTAAACGCAAACGATCAGGGTCTAAAAGTGCTAAGCCTAAGCTTGATAAAAGAGCTTATTAACAGATAAACAAATGAATTCTCGAAGTGGTAGAGGTTTCTAATTGCGTCTTCAGACCATGTGAGGGTCAGAGCGTCTATGCGCCCCCCATTGGCTCGCTGACTACATATATCTGTATATAGGTGCAATTGGGTTTACCCGAGTGCGATCGCACTCAGCGGTAGATTTAAGCCTCATCGTAAACGAGTTCTTGTAGCCGAATCTAACCCATGAATCTTGCTGCGAATACGGTCTTCACACACCACCCAGATACGTCGACAGATTTGAAGTCGATGTCTCCGGAGAAACTTTCACACTACGATCTGATACTGCGTTGTCAGATGGGGGTACGGCCTAATCGGGTCGCCTTTGCGGAGCTGATCCGTCGTTATCAATCGCATGTGGAAAAAGTTCTTTACCATCTCGCCCCAGACTGGTCAGATCGGGCAGACCTCTGTCAAGAAGTTTGGATTCGTGTCTATCGAAATGTCAAGCGATTGCAAGAGCCTCCCAAGTTTCGGAGTTGGTTGACTCGGATTACCACCAATCTCTTCTATGATGAGCTGCGCAAACGCAAGCGAGTTAATAGCCCTCTGTCTCTGGATGCCCCCAGACAAGCTGCAGATGGTGAAATGGATTGGGAAATTGCCTCTGCGGATCCAGGCCCTGCCGAGGATCTGATTACCCGTGAATTTTATGATCAGCTCCGGGATGCGATCGCTGATTTACCCGAAGTATTCCGCACAACCATTGTCTTACGCGAAATTGAAGGCATGGCGTACGAAGAGATTGCTGAAATCACCGGCGTATCTCTTGGAACAGTAAAATCTAGAATTGCGAGAGCCCGCCAGCGGCTCCAAATTCAGCTCCAACGATATTTGGATGCTAGTAGTTAACTCTCACCGGCTGGTTACCAC
>DBGGTD010000654.1:0-2785 GCA_051162585.1 Elainellaceae cyanobacterium | reverse complement strand
ATGCCGACGATAAATGCAGCCCGGTCGTAATCATATTTTTGTGCGACGATCAGAAAATTATGGAGTGTGCCATCAAAATAGGCTGTGATTTCGGTTGAGGTATCACGAGCAGGGCTGTCAAAGAAGGTTTGGACAAAGGTTCTAAACTCGTCACTAGAGTCAAGAAAACCGATGTCTCGTCCGGCAAACTCATCGGGCGATCGCTTAAAGAATTTAGCGAGATGCTGGTTACCCCCAAGATATTTGAGATCGGAACTAATCCACGAAACAATTCCTGGAACTGCATCTAAGACTGCTTCAAGCTGGTCTTTGGCGGCACGCAGGGCTTCTTCTGCTCGGCTCCGTTCGATGAGTTCGGCCTGCACCTGATGATATAGCTCAGACTGGTGGACGGCGATCGCCACATTGTTTGCCAGATGTTGGAGTAGGTCAACCTCAAACGCTTGCCAGTGGCGCGGTGAGCGGCAGTGATGGGCAATGAGTAAGCCCCAGAGCGTTTCACCCTGCAAAATAGGGACGCACAGAGTCGCCTTCACTTGAAACTGATTTAAAAATTCGGCGTGGCAGGGCGTGATATTGGCATGGTGAATATCAGCAATGTTGAGAATGCGTCCACGCTGATAGAGACGGGCATGGTCTTCCCCAAAGCAGGGATCATTAATTTTGCTATCCCACATCGACAGCCAATCTCGACTCACCGACTCAACGATGACCTGTCCACTCCAGTCTGGGTTAAACCGATAGATCATCACCCGGTCGGTCGCAAAACACTGTCGAACTTCTTCGACAGCTGTGTTGAGAATTTCATCTAGATTCAGAGATCGTCGAATCCGCAGGTTGATCCCCCCGATGATTCGTTCTTGCTCGGCTTGCAGGCGAATGGCTTCTTCTGCCCGTTTGCGATCGGTGATATTGACGCTAGTGCCAATCAGGCGATCAATGCGCCCGGTTTCATTTCGAATCGGAGTGAGACTGGTGAGCCACCATGTGTCTTGATCCCGAAGCGAAAGACATTCTTCATAGGTGATCTTCGTTTCTGCGGCTAAGCAATCTTGGTAATGTTGGGAGATGGAGGCCGCTGCCGCCGGTGGAAATACCTCGTCGGGCGTTTTGCCTTGAATGTCGCTGGAACTGAGCCCGGTAACAGCTTCGTTGGCAGGGTTGATTCCAGCAATCTGAAATCGCCCATCTTCGAGAACGTCAATCACAAAAATTGCTTCGGCAACGCCATCATAGATGCTGCTTAAAAACTCTTTTTGGTTCTTGAGTTCAGTTTCAGCTCGAATGCGGTCGGTGACATCCCAGAAAATCCCTTGGGTGCCGATGATGGTGCCCTGGCGATCGCGCACTGGCGTTTTGACCACATGGACATAGGCGTCCGGCCCGGCAGATGACATGGGGCGGTGTTCAATGATGTCTAAGGGCTCGCCTGTTTGAAGAATATGCTCGTCATCGGCTGAATATTTCTCGGCGAGATCAGGGGCATAGATGTCATACACCGTCATCCCGAGGCATTCTTGCAACGCCGTCATGCCTAGAGTATTGAGAAATGATGGATTGGCAAACGTGAGTCGCCCCGCGCGATCGCGGCGATAAAGGCACAGAGGCAACACATCGGTCAACGACTGATACAGGGCTTCGCTCTCTTGCAGGCATCCTTCTGTATGCTTTCGCTCAGCGACTTCGTAGATAAACTGATCGTTCGATTCTCGAAGTGCTTCAGTGCGCTCTTGAATAGTTCGCTGGAGGGCAATGTGCGCTTCTTGAAGCGAATGCCTCTGCAACGAGCAATCTTGATTTGAACATTCTAATTCTGCAACTCTCTGACGAAGGGAAAGGATTTCATCAATGAGCTGCCCTTTGGGTTTGTCGTAGTTATCCATAGTGATAATCTCTCAATCACTAGAAAAGAGAAAGATCCGCAAATATTTCTCTATGATCCTTGACGATACCGCACCGATGACCCCAATCAATTGAGAAATGATGGTGCTGTCAAGCAAATCAGACAGCGATCTTCTTCCTGATGCTAAAACCCTGATACCTAAGTATTTAAAGCAAACTTAAAGATTTGAGAAAGATAAGTAACAAAATTAAACAAACTCGTTGTCTTTGTACAAGCAATACTAACTCTTGTGTTGATTTGTATTGCACCCCTACTACACGAAACAAAACATTTAGAGGGTAGTATTGTGGGCACCAGCAGATGGCTTAAATGCCTCTATTGTCTTTGCGCCCTGTTAGCCAATAGGTCATCATTTCTCCTCGTCCTTTTACGTTAATGAGTCCGCGTGTCTCAAACTGATAGTAAGCCTTTAGTTTTTCACAAAAGTCTTGAGTCACTTGGATCTTGCCTCCCATGCCTTGAGACTCCATGCGGCTTGCCACATTAACGGTGTCGCCCCACAGGTCGTAGATAAATTTCTTGATGCCAATCACCCCTGCCACAACTGGCCCGGCGTGAATACCAATCCGAAGCTGAAATGGTTCGCCGTTGTCGCGCCTGAATCGGGTAATTGTATCTTGCATGTCAAGTGCCATGTCAGCGATCGCCAACGCATGGTCGGGGCGAGAAGTGGGCAGTCCGCCGACGACCATATAGGCATCTCCAATGGTCTTAATCTTCTCTAGCTGATGATGGTCTGCAAGCTGATCAAAGCTAGAAAAAATGTCATTCAGCAGGTTGACTAGTTCGGTTGGCTGAACGCGAACAGAGAGGCTCGTAAAGTCAACAATGTCTGCAAACAAGATGGTGACATTATCAAAGCGATCCGCAATTGAGCTGGGT
>DBGGTD010000653.1:0-5178 GCA_051162585.1 Elainellaceae cyanobacterium | reverse complement strand
AAACCAGTCTGTCAAGTGTCCACAACCTTTTCTGCGATCGAAAATTCTATCAGGCTCCATAATCACCGGGATTGAAATGAGGATGTTTTTCTGCGATCGCCCTCTCGTCAGCGTTTACGTGTTTAATTCGCTATCAATGTGTAGAATTACTCAGGTGTCCTGATCGCGATTTCGCCGTTGCGAATAGCAATGCAGTTTAAGAAGTGGCTGGGTTGGCCTTTAAAGAGTGCAATTAGTCCTCTTCACTTAATGTATATAGCCTTACGCTCTCTCGTTAGGACGCTGAATATGTGTAAAACCCTCGCGGAGTGCGGGTTCTACACAAAAATCTGAGCCCGTAAGGCTATACGCTTTAACTATCCTGCTATTGCAGTAACGCCTTATGGAAACATTTGCTTTTCTCGAACTCGCCCGATGCTATGAATGCGCCGTTCGCCATTCTGAGATCGAATCAAACGACGGTTCATATCCCGATCAATATTTATTCGTTGCCGATAATTTTGAAATCACTTTGTCTGGGCGATCGCAGCCTACTAACACCGCATATCCAGCACGACCCTCTTCGCCTAGCCCCGTTTGGTGGGGCATTGCTTAAAATGTCTCAGACAATTCTCAGTACAGGCGAATAAAGCGGTTGTGCTTGTTAATTAAGGAAATGTAAGTAAACGAGCGATCGCCCTACAATCGAGGAGAAATGCCTCTGGTTGTTCCCATGACCTATTGCCTCGGTATCATTAACCACCACGGAATCGTTCTGGCTGCTGACTCTCGAACCAATGCCGGAGTCGATTATATTTCCACCTATCAAAAGCTGTATGACTTCTCATTGCCGAGTGAGCGAGTCATCGCATTTTGCACCTCGGGCAATCTGTCGATTACGCAGGCAGTCATTCATGAATTTCAGAACGACCTCAAGTCTAGCGAGAGCGACAACCTTCATACCCTGCCTACCCTGTATGATGTGGCTCGCTATGTTGGCAACCGAATTCGGACGATTCAAGATCACGAGCGACCGTGGTTAGAGCGAGATGGCATCGACTATCAGTGCAGTTTCTTACTCGCGGGGCAAATTCGAGGAGATGATCCCGAACTCTATTTAATCTATACCCAAGGCAACTTTATTCAAGCCACGCCTGAAACCCCGTTCCTGCAAATTGGTGAAACAAAATACGGCAAACCTATTCTCGATCGCACGATTAACTTTAAAACCCCGTTAGAGCATGTTGCCAAATGTGCCCTGTTGTCGATTGATTCGACGATGAAATCCAATATTTCGGTGGGTCCTCCGATTAGCATTCTCATGTATGAAGCTAATTCGTTGGTCGTTCGGCATCGGCTTCAGCTTCGATTAGGGGATCCTTATCTTGCCAAGATTCGCAAATTATGGGAAACATCCGTACATCGAGCATTTGAGGATATGCCTGATGTCAAGTGGGATTATCATGCTGAAGCAAACCAGGATGATATTTTTATTTGAATCCTCCAGTGTTTGCTAGTTTACGTCCTCCGGACAGGCTGCTCTAATGAGGAGTTGGGCGGCCAAACGATCGTGAATTGCGTAAGCTCTATCTAAGTTTTGTTGCGTGGGTTGATTCAAATCTTCGCTTCTAACGATTTAAGATACTCTGTGTTGACACCAGATTCTCGCGTCAGCGCAATCTTACCTGTTCTGGCAATCTCGCGAACTCCAAAGCGAGCTAGCATCTGAACAATCGCCACCATTTTTCCAGGATCGCCGACTACTTCAATGGTGAGAGAATCTTCTGAGACGTCAACAATTCGGGCTCGAAAGATTTGCGCGAGTTCGATAATCTCAGAGCGATTTGAACTGGTTGCATTTACCTTAATCAACATCAGTTCTCGCTCTACACACGGAACTTCAGTGATATCCTGCACCTTGAGAACATTGATGAGCTTGTAGAGCTGTTTTGTGACTTGCTCAATCGCCTGGTCATCTCCTGGAACCACCATCGTAATTCGAGAAATTCCCATCTTCTCAGCCGGACCAACTGCTAAGCTCTCAATATTGAATCCTCGACGCGCAAATAGAGCTGCAATTCGAGTCAAAACGCCTGCTTCATCTTCAACTAAAACTGAAAGCGTGTGTTTCATGAATGATCAATTAAAATTCACAATTCGCATTATTTTAAGGAGCACAGCCACACGATTAAACCGATGCAATACTGTCAACTAGCTCTGCCCCCTCTGACTCTAAACCGGCGGTTTTAGCTAGCTGAACCGTGCCATGAAATAATCTGGAGTGCCCCTCTCTAGAGAGGAAGTCTCTTGATTTCGATTTTCCATCTTATCTTGATTTCAGGTGATGAATATAGCTGGAGGAGTAGAGGTTTTCTACAACCTTTGACAGGTATAAGCATACGGGCTCAGATTTGTGTAGTGAACCCTCGCGGCGCGAGGGTTCACTACACGTTTAGCGTCCTAACGCGAGAGCGGAAGGCGATATCATGCCTAGATAGATATCCACTATCAGAAACGTATTAAGTTTGGTAAATCTGTATGTAGAATTTACTCAACTCTGTACAATTCAAATCCCGGAGCATTTCCGAGAGGAACCTGGAATTCGGGATATGAGCGTTGTCTAACTTAAAAGACTTAATTGTTGTATTCAAACAAGTCGGCTCTGTAGTAATCGTGAATCATTTGTACTGGCTGAACCAGATTACGCCCGCGAGTCGTGGTTTAATCGGGGACAAAGCGTTTTATCTCAGCTTATTAACACAACGGGGATACCCAGTTATCCCCGGTTTTGTGATTTCTACATCGGTGTTTCGCGATTTTTTAGAAACCATTAATTGGCTAGAGCCTTTGTTTGCTGACTTGCCAAACTCTTCACTCTACCTAGATGTAGATAACGCGTTTCAGCTTCAGGCGATCGCCCAGCAAATTCGTCAAGCCATCCGTTCTACCTTATTACCCGATGACTGGCTCTCGGATCTGGCGGCTACGGCCCAGCATTTTCAATCTCCTGCACTGATTCTGCGCCCATCGTTCACGCTTCAGTCTGGGTTAGATCCGACGCTGAGCTTGCGAACAACTGGGCTATTTGAAAGTCAGATTTGTTCCGCCAATCCAGAATCGCTAGCTCACGGTGTTCGGGCGGCTTGGGCAGAATTATTTCGCGCTCGCAGTCTTCTGTATTGGCAGCGATCGGGGGTGCAGATTCATCAGGTGCGTCTGGCAATTTTAGTCCAGCCGTTGCCACGGGCGATCGCCTCTGGGCAAGTGCTAATCAATGAAGATTATTTAGATATCACTGCCACACTTGGTTTGGGGCACGCGATTGTCAGAGGGGGGATTATTCCAGATTATTATCGCGTTAAAACCCAGACTGGGTCGATTGAGACTCAGCGACTGGGGCAAAAATCCCATGCATATCGGTTGGCATTATCGGCTGAGACGACAACGCCTGCTCAAGGCATCATCGATTTACATCTAGAATCGCTCGATCCAAGCCAGCAGAATGAGTTTGCTCTATCAGCTGATACGCTTCAGCACATTATTCATATTTCCGGAGACATCACTCGTGAGTTAGGACATTTCGCAGAGCTGGAATGGGTGCTTTGTGATGCGCCCCTACAGGAGTCTATGCTGACGATACCTGACATGCTCCATGTCGAAGCATCTGTCAGAGCACCTAGGTTTATAAAGACATACGAGAGTCAGCACACGGGGCTCACGTCGCTTCACCTCTATCTGGTTCAGGCGACGCCGTCCTTTCTAGGATCAAGCGAACCGTCATCGCGAGAGTTCTCGTCAGATAACGGTCATGACAGGGTGTCTCGTCCATCCCCTCAAGAGGCGATCGCTCCTGACCCGCCACTTCTATTAGCCCAACATGAGTCAGAATTAATCATTCATGGCGTTGCGGCGTCTCCTGGACGCGTTGGTGCTCCAGCGTGGATATTACCGGCTTCCACCATGTCGATGGTAGATGTTCCGCCCGGAGTCATCATCGTTGCGATTGATATTGTCCCAGAGCAGTTGATTTCACTCGAGCATGTTGCTGGCGTTATCACCGAAGGAGGCGGACTGACGTCTCATGCGGCAATCATTGCTCGTGAACTAGGCATTCCGGCAGTAGTCGGAAGCGCCAATGCAACTCAAATTCTGCAATCAGGAGATCTGGTTTTTCTGGATGGCGATCGCGGCAAAATTTATCGAGTGCAGTCTGAACGGGCGATCGCAGATTTGCATCACACATTAACAATTAGCCCATCATCTCAACATTTGCATCCTCAGGACGACGATGCCTCCTCTTACGTTGACGAACATATGTCTCAGCTTGCCCGTCAGCACAAGGGGATTGCCACTCAACTCATGGTCAATCTCAGCCAGGTGAGTTCAATTGCAAATGTGGTGGGTTTACCCGTTGACGGCGTAGGGCTGTTGCGCTCAGAAGCCATGATGCTGCCAATCTTAGATCATCAACCCCCTGAGCTATGGATTAAGGCCGGACGACACGCAGAACTAACGCAACACCTTGCCACCCAAATTACGCAGTTTGCTGCTGCCTTCACGCCGCGTCCAGTTTTTTATCGCTCGTCTGACCGCCGTTCTCATGAATCTCTGTCGCTACCGCCACTGTCAAATGCCTCAGAGATAAATCCTGTTTTGGGCTTGCATGGAACCTTTAGCTATCAATCAGACCCCGCTTTCTTTGACATTGAGCTAGCAGCGCTCAAACAGGTTCAGCAAACTGGGTACACCAATGTTCGTCTCTTGCTGCCATTCGTCAGAACAGTAGAGGAATTCACCTTTTGTCGAGGGCGCGTCATTCGAGCTGGACTATTTGAAATCTCGGAATTTCAACTTTGGATCATGGCTGAAGTTCCATCTGTTCTATTTCTATTGCCTGACTATATCCAGGCTGGAATTCAAGGTATTTCGATTGGCGGTAATGACTTGACACAACTCATATTAGGGGTTGACCGCAATCAACCCCAGATGGCTGAAGCATTTCACCTGAGTCATCCTGCGGTTCTTCGAGCGATTCGTCAGCTTATTCAAACTGCAAAGCGATTCAATCTTCCCTGTTCATTCTGTGGGCATGCACCCAGCCAATATCCTGACCTAATTGAGTCATTCGTGCGCTGGGGTATTACGTCTATTTCTGTCACACCGGATGCTGTAAAGGTGGCATATCGAGCGATCGCCCGG
>DBGGTD010000652.1:0-2100 GCA_051162585.1 Elainellaceae cyanobacterium | reverse complement strand
TCATCTTCAGACAGAATTCCGTAGACCAATAGAATCGTATTCGATGTTTTCTCGGTTGTGACCCCAGTTTGCAAGACTGCATCTGGCAGATTGGGTTCAGCCGTCGAAACACGGTTTTGCACATCAACCTGGGCTTGGTCTTTGTCACGACTAGGATCAAACGTCACAGTAATGGAGCTTGTGCCATCATTACTGCTACTTGAGGTCATGTATTGCATGCCCTCAACGCCGTTAATCTCCCGCTCTAAGATCGTCGTGACGGTGTTTTCGACGGTTTCCGCATCAGCCCCGATATAGTTGGCTTGAACCTGCACCTGAGGTGGCGCAATCTCAGGCAATTGGGCAATCGGTAAAAGTGGAATGGCAACGATGCCTGCTAAAAGAATCAGCAGGCTGCAAACCGTCGTTAGAACGGGTCGCCTAATAAAGTTATCAGCAATAGAGAGCAGCATAAATTCCGGCGTCTAAGCGGACATAGCGGATCAAACCGGCCATCGCTATTTACGACAAAGCCTCTGACTTGATTCACGATACAGAGGGGGCAAAATCAGTTCGAATGGTGCCCATCAAGGGGCGTGGCGATCGCAACGGAACAGGATGCAGAAGGATGCAGATGTAAGGAAATAAGGCGATTCAGACTAGCTAGTCAGATAAGTCAGACTATTCAGCACCAGGCGGAGTAGATTCAGATTCAGACTCAGATTCAGACTCAGGCTGAATAGGTGCGCCGTCTCTCAGTTTAAGAATATTAGAGACGATAATCCGTTCACCTGATTCAATGCCATCTAGGATTTGGTAGCTATCTTCTTGAATGGGGCCGAGCTGGACGGGGCGTTGACGAGCAACTTGAACGCTTTCTCCATCGACTGTGTCTCGCTCTGCCACGTAGACAAAACTTTGTCCGCCGATACGAGAGATTGAAACAGTCGGGACTAGCAAACCGGGGCCGCTCTGCCAAATCACTCTGGCACGAACAAACTGTCCGTCTCGAAGGTTACTATTATTCGAGAAAGTTGCCTTTGCCAAAATCACCTGAGCATCCGTATCTACGCTTGGGGCAACAAAGCTAATGCGTCCGGTCGCCAGTGGGGTATCTTGGTCTGGGTCGCTCAACTCAACCGGAAGGCCGGCCCGAAGCTGTGATGCACGAGTCGCTGGAATAGAAACAAGCAGATCCAGCGTATCATTCTGAACAATTGTTGTCAGACTTTCTCCGACATCTACATAGTCGCCAACTTTGACGGTAATATCGCCAACAACTCCGGAAATGGGTGACGCAATGCGGTTATACTGCAAATCTTCCTGAGCCACGTTAATCTGAGCTTGAGCTTGCTCAGAAGCGGCTCTCTCTTGAGACACTCGCGCTCTTGCCGCATTGACTCGGTCTTCGGCGGCTTGTAAATTGGCGATCGCCGAATCGAGGTCACGTCGGGCTGAATCTCGTTGTTGTTCAGACTGAGCACCTTCCTGGACGAGAAAATCGGCTCGCTCAAAATCTGAACGGGCTAGCTCCAAATCGGCAGCCGCACTTTCTTGTTCGGCAGTTGCGGCTCTCAGGTCGGCTTCAGAAGTTCTAAGAGCGGCACGAGACGCATTGGCATTGGCGATCGCACTATTGACCTCTGCCTGATTGCGGTCTGGACGAAGCTGAATCAGAGGAGTGCCCGGTTCGACAGACTCACCGTCAGCTACGTAGATTTCGACGATTCGCCCTTCAATTTGAGGCTTCAGGTCAACGACATCACTGGCTTCTAACGCACCCACGAACTCAGAACTTTCTTCAACAGTTCCGCCTTGAACATTTTGCAGCCGAACCGGAACGGGAGGAGGCCCAGACGCATCAGCAGGAGGGTTGCCAGAACCGCAGCCACTGGTTAACCCAGCAGTCGCCAGTGAAAGAAAAAAAACTGCTCCTGCAACCGTTCCAGGGAATGAACACCGATAACTAAGTTTCGACATTGGAATTAAACTCTAGCGGGAGGTTTGGACGATTACATTTACATTGATACTGATATTGATGTTGATACAGATATCAAACCCGTTGCACGTTCTTCACTGGATGACGCTGACTGCACTAAAGTCTGGGACAATACAAGCGAT
>DBGGTD010000651.1:0-3450 GCA_051162585.1 Elainellaceae cyanobacterium | reverse complement strand
TCTCAGGGCGATGTATTTAATTTGATTCATCGCGCTATCTTAAGTAACGGGGTCAGCATGGACGAATATAGCCGCCAGCAACAGGAAAATCTGGGGTCAGCCGCTGAAGATTTTAGAAGTCGCCAACGCCAATTGTTGAATCAATCTGACTCTCAACCCGATGCCGACGTCGTTGCTGATCCATCTGAGTCTGAGCCTAACTGAGTATCTCAGCGAGTGAGGTAAATATGCCCATATGGCCGAGGTTAGCGACGTTCTAGAGTTTTGGTTTGGCGATCCGTCTTCTAAAGATGCGGAATACGAGCAGCGTCGTAAACTTTGGTTTGGAAAGCAAGAAACAGTCGACCAAGAGATTCGGGAACGGTTTGGGGCAACCTATGACCGGGCGACATCGGGGCAGCTTGATGCTTGGGAGAAGTCGCCTGATGGGTGTTTGGCGCTTGTAATCGTGCTCGACCAGTTTCCTCGCAACATGTTTCGCGGTGATCCAAAAGCGTTTGCAACCGATGCGAAAGCGCTGGCCGTTTCTCAATGGGCGATCGCCCAACACTTTGATCAAGCCATAGCCGCAATTCGACGGTTTTTTCTCTACGTACCCTTCGAGCATAGCGAGCAGCTCACTCACCAAAACCAGTCAGTAGAGTATTTTGCCCAGCTCATCAACGATGCTCCAGAGCTTGCTGATACCTACTCGTATGCGATTCGCCACCGCCAAGTTATTGAGAGATTTGGTCGATTTCCCCACCGCAATTCAATCCTAGGACGCAACAGCACCCCAGAGGAACGTGAGTTTTTGAAACAGCCAGGGTCGTCGTTTTAGAGGCAAGATGGGTGAACGTTGGCAGTTTTTTTAGGAGAAGCAAAGAAGCAGTCGATGCAGGCTTGGATGACTCAATTGTCTCGGGCGCATCCCAATTTTGCGAAAACCCTGCCCTTGAGACTGCTTCTCTATCGCTCGCAGTGACTCCCGGATAGTCACCGCGAATGCTGGTCAAGTCATCGCGAACGCTAGTCGAGTCATCGCGAACGCTGGTCAAGTCATTGCGAACGCTGGTCAAGTTATCGCAAACGCTGGTCGAGTCATCGCGAACGCTGGTCGAGTCATCGTGAACGCTGGTCGAGTCATTGCGAACGCTGGTCGAGTCATCGCAAACGCTGGTCGAGTCATCGTGAACGCAGCTAAGCAATCTCTGAATGCATTCAGTGTGCTTCCGTTGCCTAGTGTTTCAATCGCCAACAAAGGAGCTTTCTTCGGTAAGTTCAACGAACGGCTCATCGGCATAATTTCCTAGGCCCACAGAGTTTAAGAGAGTTTCCCATCCATCAACTGCATTGGGCATATTGGGCTGTGAACGACGAAGCTGAGCTAACGTATCCAGCGCTTCATGCCAAATCCCGGCTTCAGCATATCGGGTTGCGCGATCGCGCTCCGGTAGCCCTGTAATTTCTTGAACCAGAGCTGGATCTTCAATCCGACGAACCCAGCCTTCGGTAAATAAATCGCCTGATCGATCGAGGCGATCGCAAATCAGCGAGAAATACCAGTGATAATTTTCACCGAGTTCTAAGGGCGGCAATCCCGCCATCTCAGGTAAGCTAATGCTAATGATGCCAGCGCGATTGGCAAGCTGAAATTCTGCTACGTAAATTTCGTTATCTTGCTGGTCGAGCAGCACGAATTCTGCTGCCTCAGCTGCAATATCTGGCACATACCAATAAAAGGTTGGATAACTATCTAAGGTCTGCCCAAAGTTGCTGTCCGGCATCAGCGCAACTAATGGTGCATCACCTCGGAGACAATCGCCACGAGTTCCGCCTCCCTGACGCCGACCGGGCAATCCTTCAACGGGAGGCACGTATTCTTGGGCAAAAACTGCCGTTGGCAATCCGCAAATCAAGAGCGTAGCTGATAGTGATACAGCCGCAACGCGAGAAATAACGCGAAATAGTGAATAGACTTGGGGTTGATTCAGCATAGGAGAAGAATACTCCAGTATTTCTTTATACACACTCAGTGGGAAGAAGAGTCATCCGTCATGACGATACATTACGTGCGCCCCCGCAGGCATCTTACCGGGTTATTAATCGATTTAGACTTCGAGCCAAACGCTGGATTTGTTGCCTTACCCCACTTAGATTCACCGTCAAACCATCCGGTTCCAAGCTAATGTTGATTTTCTGTAGACATTAATGATGTCATATCAGAACCGGGCTGTTGAGCCGATTGATATCCTAAAACTCGATAGACCTGAATCGTCTGCTCTCTACCTTTTAAGGTCATGGGGCCCCACGCCTCTAGTTCAAAGCGATTGGTCAGATAAACAACCGTTTCATGAGCAACTAAGATTCGACAGGGTGCCTCTTGACGATCTTTTGCGCAACTTTCTAGCCGAGCCGCTATATTAACGCTGTCACCGATGACGCCATACTCTAGTCGCTCTTTGCCTCCTAAGCTACCGGCCACAACAGGGCCAGTAAAGATACCGACTCGCATCTGTGCTGTTGATAATCTTTGACTTTCCCATACTTGGTTGAGCTGATTGAGGCGATCGCCCATTTCGAGGGCGCAATCGACTGCCCGTTGTGCATCCTGAGTGATATCTGCGTCATTTAAGCGAGGAACAGGCACCCCAAACACTGCCAACAATCCATCGCCCGTAAACTTGTTAATAATTCCTTGATGGGTGTTGACGACTTGAGTCATCGCATCAAGATAGTCATTCAGCCAGTTCAATACCTCCTCCGGAGGTAATCGTTCAGCGAGTGAACTAAAATCCTTGATATCTGTAAACAGCATGGTTGCAACTAATCGCTGACCAGGTAGCCTACCTGATTGCAGAAGGCGATCGCGCGATTTCCACAACGCAGCCGCAATCTCAGGCGACGTATTTTGCCCCAGCAAATTCATGACCATCTGCTGCTGCCGCTGTGCTTGCTGAGCCCGGTAGGCAACCACGATGCCGCTGGTCATAAGTGTCGCAAAAATTGGCTCAATCACGGGTACCCAGCCGGAGTGTACAAATAAGATAAAACTCGCGCTCCCGATCAATCCAATCAGCCCTGTTGTAGCAGCGCTTAATGCTAACGGATGCCGAAGCGCCCATGCGACACTCGCACCCCCCAACGCCCATCCCCACATCCAAGCGATTTCTACCCAATTTGTCCACCACCAAACAATAGACCGATCATCAAGCGCGACACTCAAAATTTGGCCAACCATCTGGGCGTGGATGACCACGCCTGCCATCTGGTGATCTGTCTGTTCTCCTGCGCTATAGGGTGTAAAAAACAAATCTTTGCTGCTTGGAGCAGTTGTCCCGATCAAGACAATCTTGTCTTTAACCCACGCTGGATTAATTGACTGATTCAGAACATCACTAATAGAAACTTGTCGAGCAACATTTTGAGCAGACCAATAATCAAGCAAGATTTGATAGCCTGAGACATCTG
>DBGGTD010000650.1:0-9518 GCA_051162585.1 Elainellaceae cyanobacterium | reverse complement strand
GACTCGACCAGCCTTCGCAATTGACTCGACCAGCCTTCGCAATGACTCGACCAGCCTTCGCAATGACTCGGCCAGCCTTCGCAATTGACTCGACCAGCCTTCGCAATAACTCGACCAGGGTTTGTAATGACTCGACCAGCCTTCGTAATGACTATTCGAGAGTTACTGCGAGCGATAGAGAAGCAGTCTCAAGGGCAAGAGGGTTTTCGCAAAATCGGGATGCGCCCGATGCTAGCTGCCACCCAAACTTGCAATTCCTCATCATATAAGATGTCCAAATAAAACTTAGGAAGATTGAACAAGATAAGAAGAATGAACGATAGTTTATAGATGATAAAAAGAGGGGTAACCTTCTCTCATAAACCTGGGCGGAGTATTTTTAAATCGATTACCTAAATCGATTACCGCTAGTATGAGTTCATGAAGGCTGTATTTAATCAGACGTATGTCACTACCAACCTCAATGCTAAGTAGACCATGGTAGATTCGATTGATGACATCATTAGGCAGGCTCGTCAGGGAAGCGTTGCAGCAATCATTCAAGTCTTGAACGAAAAGCTGGCTAAGTCTGGCATCCGCGCGCGCGCTGTACTAGCTCAAGGCATACTCCAACTGTTGTGTGAAGCTGCAAGTCATGAATGCCTTGAGCAGAAAATGTTAGTGGCTCGCATCAAACAGATTTTAGAATCGATTCAACCCCGTCGCATTCGCCGCGTCAGGATTAATAGCCGCATTGTTCAAGAACAACAACTTTTGTGGCTTGAGGAGGTTAACCGAGATCCAGAAAATCAGCTTCTTTGGTCCGAAGAAATCACGTTAGCCAAGCCAAATTTAATTCGGCGAATTGCCGAGGAGTGGCAAGTCAATCGGTCAGATTCGAGCAAGGTTTCGCTGGCGAAGACAGCATCTGCTCGACCAGATCGCCGAGAAAAGCAGCAGTTTTGGAGAGGAACGTTGGGTGGAATCGGCTTAAGTGCATTAGTTTTGCTGCTAGGTTGGTTTGCGTATGAACGGTTTGCGCCTCTTGGGACAACCAGTCAGGCTCAGATTACAGAAGGGTCTTCCGACTCCGATCTGATGTCCGCAGATAGCCGTGCAGATGAAATACCGGATTCTCTGGCAACCGTTTCCCAAACCGATCCCTTTGCACAAGCAGTGTGGATTGCAGAAAAAGCAGCCCAGGATGGTCAAGTCGCTCAATCGTCTGCAGAATGGCTAGAACTTGCCAGTCGTTGGCAGCGAGCTTCTGATTTGATGGCAGAAATTTCGCCTGACGACAGCCGTTATGTCACGGCTCAAAACCGACAGTTCCTTTATCAACAAAATAGTGAGGCTGCGCTGCGACAAGCAGAAGCACTGCGATCGCCCCCATCATCCCCAAGCCCACCAGACAATTAACCTGCTCATCACCTCATTAACCAGAATTCTCTAGTCAATGCTCTTACCTTGAAAGGTTTTTGCCCGGACTCGACTCGCAACAGGAGCCTGTTCAATTTTTCGAGCTTGCTGGCGATGCACCTGAAAATGACTCTGCCACAGCTCTGGTGCATTGAGGGTTTCGCCTCCATGTTCAGTCAAGCGCTGACGAACCTGACACAAAACTGGCGTATTCACGCATACCCCGGCAATAATCACTTGCCCTTTTGTTAGTGCAGGCAGTTCCTTCAGCAAATCTCGCCCCGCCGCCTCGACGCCATATTTGAGGCTGTCCTGATCCACCGGATTGACAATTCGCATAATAAACTGACTCATGCACTGAGACAGTACGTCTGAATCCAGCTTTCCAGGACGCTGGGTGATGAGCCCCACCCCCATGCCAAACTTGCGCCCTTCACTCAAAATGGTTCGCAAAATCATCTTGCAGCGAGAGGGTTCATGGGCTGGAGCAAATCGGTGCGCTTCTTCTAGCAAGACAAAGACAGGATAGGGCAAATAATTCTCATCATCTGCTGCAATCCGCTCCTTTTGGGTGTTCATCCGAGCTAGATTTGCCTGTCGAAGAACGGCTGCACAGATGACCTGCTGTTCTTCCTGGCTAATCTCATTCATCTGGAGAACCGTCACTTGCCCCGGTTCAAATAAATCTTTGGGCGCTAAATGCTCAAGGGAATGGAAATATTGCGATCGCCCCAATCGATCAAGTTTCCACTCAATGGCTGGCGCAGACGACCCCACCTTCTCGTTGCCGTCCTCATCTTGAGTGCTATCGGCTTCAAATACCGCTGCGATCAAATCATTGACGCTCCAGCGATAGTCGCCTCGTTTGTGCCGCTTGAGAATGCCAAACGCCTTATTCAAAATAGACTGCTGGCGATCGCTCATATCCGGCAGCAGCGACACAATATCGTAATAATCTAGCGACGATATCCGAATACGAATGTCATCGGGAGACAGCACCTTCACCTGAGGCTGATATCCGTCATCTGCCCCAAATGCTGGATGCCCTCGCATCTCAGTCAAGGTGCCATACTCCCCGTGGGGGTCAAAAATCAACACGGCGGCGCGATTATGGGGGCGCAGCAATTCCTCAACGAGTACCCCTGCCGTATACGACTTTCCAGATCCCGTGCCCGCCAAAATTGCAACATGAGTGCTGACTAATTCTTTAACATCCAGCGCGATTGGCACAGAATTTGCCTCCCGCAACAGCAGCGCACCAATATGAGCCGCACCAATATCATCCGGCTGCTTTTTGTTAAGAACCTGTCGCAGAGTGGCATCACTCGTTAGATAGACCTTCGCTCCCGGATCGGGAGACTGTCGAGGATTCATAAACCCCAAGCGTGGGTCAAAATAGCCAATCACATCCACCGTTACTTCATAAATGGCAGGATTGGGATACGCAAACCCAACCAGCGTTGCGATCGCCTCTGGGTTAATCTGCGTATCTGCAAAAATGCGATCGGGTAGATGATCAATCAGGCAAATCCCGGAGATTTTGCCCAAAATTTCCATACAAACGGGGGTTGCAGATCCAACTCGGGGCAAAAATGCTTCGTAATAGACAAATTCGCCAATCTTAACGTGCTGATTTTCAGCCGTAATAAACACGTATTGGTTGCCGTTTTCACCCGGTCCTTTAACGGTTCCAATCGCAGGTGCAGACGCTGAGGCGTGCTTCGAGGTCATAGTCTAGACGAGCATTTTATATAGTAAGCATGAACTTCATTGTAGTCGTCACGGATCGTTTGTAAATCATCTGTAGATTCTCTGTAATCCTGCATAATTGATACAGAAACAGAACCGTAAAGAAACGTTGGCCCCAAGCATGACTTTCTCCAGTAACCTTGTGGATTCGGTGAAGTCGATACCCAGTCGGAACTCTAGACGAATGGATGTTGGTCTTGATCGCCTAACTGGGTACGTTAATGTCAGCGTCTACAAGACGGCAGCAGATATTCCATCTGCTGAATATAATTTTTTGTCCGTCGCAACCCGATAGCGTGCCAAGCCGTTTCGATGTTGACTGTGTTCTAGGAGTGAATGGTGACGAATTCAAATCCGCTTGATTACCCAAAGCATGCTGCGATCGCCAGTTCAAAACGGGATCAGCCCATTACCGAACGTCCAGCTACAGAATCCGCTATAGAAATAGCTGCAGAGCTTGATTCAGCGTTGCTTCAAAGAGTTGACGTGCGAACGGAACAGGCGGAGGGGCGTCAGCGAAAAATTTCTGCCCAGATTCAAATTCCGCATTCTGTTGAGCAGATTTGGCAGATCCTGACAGACTATGAGACGCTGGCTGATTTTATTCCAAATCTAGCCAAGAGCCAACGAATTGAGCACCCCAGCGGTGGCATTCGCCTAGAGCAAGTGGGGAGCCAGTGCTTGCTCAACTTTCACTTTTGCGCGCGCGTCGTGCTAGACATGGTTGAAACATTTCCGAACGTAATCGAATTTCGCATGGTCGAGGGAGATTTTAAGACCTTCGAAGGACAGTGGCGACTCCAACCCGCAACGGCCTCGGATGAAACAACAGATTTAATTTACACGGTCGTCGTGTGTCCTCCTCGATTGATGCCTGCCAATATTATTGAACGCCGCCTCAATCAAAATTTGCGCGTCAATTTGGTGTCTATTCATCAACGCGCTCATCAACTATTTGGCTCACCTTAGCATCCTAGAATCTGACGCTCCAGAATCTAGCGCCTCTGACATGAATAAAATTCCTGGCGATCGCCATAACCTATTCGGCCTGGCTTATCCACATAGCCGCTTACAGTCCCAAATCAACGGCCACACGATGGGCACACGCAAATCCCGAGAACGCTACAGCATTCAGCCCTTGCCCAGGAAACGTACTATCCCCTACGCAATATAGACCTGGAATCGACGTTTGGTTAAACGGCATACCGAGCAAGCCCCGGAGCCGACGACCCGGGATGGGGCCATACGTGCCATCGTCTCGGCCTAAAAAGCGTCGATGGGTGCGAGGCGTACCCGCCTCTTGAAAATCAATGGCATCAGCCAGCCCTGGAAAAATAGCTTCGAGTCGTTGAATCAGTCGAGCCGCCACCTCCTCTTTACGGGCGTTATAGTCACTCGATGTCAGCCCTTGCCAGTCATCTATCCAGCTCGGGGTAAAGGTGTGAATAATGTGATGTCCAGGGGGTGCCAACTCTGGGTCAAGCAGGGTTGGGATCGAGACGAAGATTGTCCCTTCTGCATCTTCCATGCGATTCCAATCTTCTAAAAAAATATGATGACACTCAGTGCCAGTTGGCAATACGTCTGACCTGACGCCCAGATGTAGGCTAAAGAAACTAGGGGATTTTTTATATCGTTGCCGCCACTTTTGCTCAGCACGAGGCAACTCGTTTTGCGGCAGGAGTTTATCGAACGTGTCCCATCGAGTCGCGTTTGAAACAATGCGTTTGGCTCGATATAGTTTTCCGGACGCCAAGCGAACGCCCGTTGCTTTGCCGCGATCGCGCAAAATTTCTGTGACTCTGGCTCTATATTGAATCTGGCCCCCCGCTTTTTCTAATCCCTCTGCTAGCTTGAGGGCAATCTGACCCACTCCACCCTTGGGATAGTTGATGCCACCATAATGGCGATCGCTGAAGACCATCCCGGCATTAATCATGGGAGTCAAATCGGCAGGAACAACCGACCAGCAATAGCACTCCATATCAATAAATTTGAGCAGAGCCGGGTCGTGAATGTGGCGACGTGCGACCTCACCCGCGTTTTGTGGCAAATATTGCACTAACCCCAAACACGAAAATGGATGCTGGAAGAAGACCCTGGTTAGATATCGAGGTTCTTCCAGCGACAGGAGATCCATCGAATTTAGGCAGTTAAAAACCGTCCAGCACTCGTCATAAAACCGCCGAATACCCCGTCGTTCATGGGGAAAATGCTGACTCAACTCTTGCAAAAACTTCTCATAATCTCGATGCACCTTGAGGTCTAACTGGTCGGGGAGATGATAATGAATCTGAACCGGGTCGGGAATGGTGTCTAAGCTGACATCCACCGCATCGAGCGCACGGGTCAAGAGATTGGTTGTGCCGCGATCGCCAAACCCAAAAATCATCGATGCGCCCACATCAAACCGATAGCCGCCTCGCTCAAAATAGCCCGAACTGCCGCCCGGAATGAGGTAGCGCTCCAATACCAAGACGTGTGCCCCTTTCGCTGCTAGCTGAGTTGCCGTGACTAACCCACCGATTCCCGACCCGATGATGATGACATCAAAGTCAGATGCCGCCGATGCAGGGTTGAGATTTTGACGAGATGACGCGGCAGAGGAGATTGAAGCAGACTTGGAAACGGCAGCCATAAACGCAAATCTTAAGAGCTAACGCAAAATAGTTCACTTTGTCAGTGTATCTGACCTGATTTTGCTTTGCGCACCGCAGAGGGATAATCGCTAGATTGACGCAGGTCACACAAAAAAAGGGATCAGTCTGCTGACCAACCCCATTTGCCGATCCTTCGAGAGGAGAACACCGCAATCAATCGTATTCTTATTGAAAATAATTGTCAATACTAATGACAGTGATTTTCAATAATTGACGGATGGAAGGATGGTAAGGATAGCTCAATGGCGATCGCACGATTTCTAGATATGGCCCTACAGTCTTAGATTTGTGTGTATAGTCCGTAGGACTATAGCAATGGGACTGGGGCGAGCCGTTGTCTCCTGTAAACGACTCCCTTCAGCGCAGCCCAATCTTGAGATAACTGAGCCCACGCCGCCAATGGGGGTCTACCTGCTGCCTAAGCCCCTCAAGCTGGACCGCCATGCCAATGGTTGTGGCATAAAGCAGTGCAATAGCAGCAACGAGGTAGAGTCGCTCAAGTGCTGATTGTGAGCGGATACGAGAGTCTTCAAGCTCATCAGGTCGTGGTTGGCAAAGCCTCGGTACAGCCAACAGCATGAGGTCCGGGTAGTGCCTCAACAGCCAACGGGCACGGCGCAGCAGGGAACGATATTCGTCGAAAGCCACTGCCGCACTGCCATGCTCAAATACGCGCCTTAGTAAGGGGTACGGCTCGTCCACAACAAAACACCGATACGTGATCATGCAGTATTGATTCCATAGCACCGTCGTGTCCAAGGCGACATACAGCTATTCCTAGCTGCCAGTGTGGTAACTCCAATTTCGCATGTTAGCTCTGCCCTCTTGGAATCCTCGGTGGCGTAAGCAGTAGAAGTAAAAGATCGTAAAAGCAGAAGGGACTTTCTAAAAAGTTCAGAAACTCTCCAGACTCTCTTACCGGGTTGACTGACAAACCCCTTGAAAAACCCATTCTGCCAAAGGTTGGGTATAGCACTTCTGGCGTGGCTCCGCTAAAGCGGTGGCGTAACCCAACGAATCCGTTGAAGGTCTGGCGGTTATAGACGCTTTTCAAATATCATCTAAGCCCCAAAATAGTCAGGCTCATTTCCGGGTTTCCATTTAATGTTGCAACCCATGCTCGGTTTTTGTTCTGCACTCACAGGTTGTTCAGCTAACACAGCATCTAGAGCAGCCCTCAAATCGTGCCCATCGATAGGCTTATCGTTCCCCGGACGGCTATCATCAAGCTGTCCTCGGTAGGCCAAACGCCGGTTTGAATCAAAAACAAAAAAATCTGGCGTGCAGGCAGCACGATACGCTTTGGCAACGGCTTGAGTCTCGTCGTAGCAGACAGGAAACGGAAAATGGAGCGTTTCTGCCATTTCTTTAAGCTTTTCTGGAGAATCATCCGGATACTTATCGGCATCATTTGCACTGATTGCAATGATGCCGACTCCTTTTGCTACGTAGTCATGCCCAAGCCGTGCCAGTTCACCCTTGACATGCTTCACAAATGGGCAGTGTTGGCAAATAAACATCAGCAGCAACGCTTTTTTATCTGCAAAGGTTGAAGGAGAAATCATCTGTCCAGACACAGCATCAGGCAGACTAAAATTAATGACGGGAGTATCGAGCTCAAGCATATTTGAGGGGGTCAGTGCCATGACAGCTACTCCTTTTTGGTCTTTTGCTTTTTTTTATAGTAATCGAACAAAGGCACCGAGCAGATAAACCTACTCACGAGCCTACTGCCGACCTAGAGTTCACACTGACCGTGATGGCGCAACACATGATCGCACAACACCAATGCCATCATCGCTTCTACCATGGGGACTGCGCGAGGCAGCACGCATGGGTCATGGCGTCCTTTTGCAGCAAGAATAGTCGAATCGCCCTCTGCGGTCACAGTTCGCTGCTCTTTGCGAATGGTAGCAGTGGGCTTAAATGCCGCTCGAATGACGATGTTTTCTCCATTCGAAATGCCACCCTGTACGCCGCCTGAGCGATTGGTTGCAGTGCGAATCTGTCCCGTATCGTCGGTGTAAAATTCGTCGTTGTGTTCGATGCCTGTGAGCAGGGTTCCAGCAAAGCCAGAGCCAATCTCGAATCCTTTACTGGCAGGCAATGACATGACTCCTTTTGCTAAATCAGCTTCCAATTTATCAAACACCGGGCTTCCCAATCCCTTGGGGACATTACGTGCGACGCATTCGACCACACCCCCAATCGAATTTCCATCTCGCCCAATTTGCTCGATGAGCTCAATCATGTGCTCTGCACAGTCAGCATCAGGACATCGCACAATATTACGCTCGACTTGCTCAGTCGTTACGATGTTAGGATCGACGACACCTTCGAGATCTTTGATGCGCTTCACGTAGCCGATGATATCCACATGAGCGACCTGTTTGAGAATTTTTTTGGCGATCGCCCCTGCTGCAACTCGCCCAATCGTTTCCCGCGCTGACGATCGCCCTCCACCTTGCCAATTGCGGATGCCGTACTTGGCATCATAGGTGGCATCAGCATGGGACGGACGATATTTCTGCGCCATTTCTTCATAATCTTGAGGGCGGGCATCCTTATTTCTCACCATAATGGCGATCGAAGTCCCTAGTGTTTTACCCTCAAATACTCCAGACAAAATCTCACAGGTGTCAGATTCTTTGCGAGGAGTGGTAATTTTACTCTGTCCTGGTCGGCGGCGATCGAGATCGAATTGAATATCGTGATGAGAAATCTCTATCTTAGGAGGGCATCCATCGATGATTACACCCACTCCGCCCCCGTGAGACTCTCCAAAGGTAGTAATTCTAAATAAGTGACCGAAGGTATTTCCCATGACTTAAAAGAAAACGGCTCAAGAGCAATTATCTCAAGAATCGCGAGTTCTGTGCTGAGCAACTTCAATCATCGTCACGCCCTAAGAGTTCTGGATACTGTCCCGATACAGGCAGTGCTTTAACATCCGCAGTAGAGATGTGCCCTAAATAGAAAGCTCCTGGCTCAATATCTAGAGAACTTGCCGTCACGTCACCTTCTAATCGAGCCGTTCGGCTCAAGCTCAAGCGCCCTTCAACTAAAACCCTCGCTTTAACCACGCCATGCACAATCAGGTTGTGCGCTCTCAACTCAGACCCCTCGACCAAACCGGTCTGAGAAATTTCCATATCTCCGATTACCTCGACCGTTCCGTGAATAACCCCATCAACGCGCAACCCGCCTTCAACGTGTAAGGTGCCTTGAAATTCGCTCGTCGCCCCTAGATAAGTCAATGAATTGGGTCGCTTACGCCTAAACATTAATAGCTCCTCAAGGTGATTTCCAAGAATTTAGCGAAATGCACGAAGTTAATCTAAGTAGCTTCTCGGATCTACGGTCTTGTTATTGTGATAAACCGAATAGTGAAGATGAGGACCTGTCGAGCGTCCCGTATTTCCTAAATAACCAACAACGTGCCCCTTGCTAATTGAGTCACCCTGACTGATATTGACTTCAGACATGTGCGCATAGAGAGTGCGGTAGCCATAACCATGCTCAACGACTACATGATAACCGTATCCTCTAGACCATTCTGCTTTTTGAACGACACCAGATGCCGTGGCATAGATGGGTGTCCCAATTGGGCCTGGAAAATCTATTCCATTATGAAATTCATATCCTCGCCCAAAGGGATTTGCTCTTAAGCCAAACTCTGATGAAATCCGCAACGATGACTGAACCGGAAGC
>DBGGTD010000649.1:0-2070 GCA_051162585.1 Elainellaceae cyanobacterium | reverse complement strand
CATGCGAACAATAACTGGGTTGGGATATTGAGACGCCGCAATTTTAGAAATCCCTAACGCGAGGCGCTCGACAAAATATGTCCGCTTGTCTGCATAGCCTTTGGTCATATCGCGGATTTGCTTCCATGCTGAGCGATCGTTTAACTCGTCATAGTGCACCAGCGCCATCGGATGAATCTTGACGATGTTATTGATGATAAATTCCATCCTTGCAAGCCCGACGCCTTGAGTGGGAAGCCGCCACCACTGGAATGCTGCCGACGGGCTAGCAATATTCATCATGAGTTGGGTGCGCGTATCGGGAACGTCTTCGAGGCTGACATCAACCGCTTCAAACTTTAACAGGCCGTCATAGATATTGCCTTGGTCCCCTTCTGCACACGACACGGTGACCTCGTGACCATCTTTCAGCGTGCGGGTCGCATCCCCCGTCCCAACAATAGCCGGAATGCCCAATTCTCGGCTCACGATCGCCGCATGACAGGTACGTCCTCCATAATCGGTCACGATTCCGGCCACTCGTTTCATCACCGGAACCCAGTCGGGGTCAGTCATTTCTGTGACGAGGATACTGTCGTCTTTAACCTTATCGATGTCTTCGACGCTGAGAACTCTACAGACCTTACCCGTGGCGATCGCATCTCCGATACTCAGCCCAGTCAGTAGTTTCTTACCCTGTTCCTTTAACTTATAAGTTTTGAGCGTACCTGCCGATCGCTGAGACTGCACCGTTTCAGGACGAGCTTGAACGATGAAGAGTTCGCCCGTATCACCATCTTTAGCCCACTCCATATCCATCGGTTTTTCATAGTGAGCCTCGATGACGGCTGCCCAGCGCGCCAGTTGCAAAATTTCATCGTCATTCAAAACAAACGCTTGCCGCTCTTTCCCAGATGTCTGGACGGTTTCAGTCGTCTTACTGCCCTCAGTCGCATAGACCATTTTCTTTTCTTTACTGCCCTTGACCTTATCCACAATCGGACACAGATCAGACTTAGTCAGTAATGGCTTAAAAACCGTGTATTGATCAGGATTCACGCTGCCTTGCACAACGGTTTCACCCAACCCCCATGCGGCACTAATCAGCGCAACATCGGGAAAGCCTGTTTCAGTATCAATAGAAAACATGACGCCCGAACTTGCTTTATCCGATCGCACCATTTTTTGAACCCCGATCGACAGGGCAACCTGCATGTGATCAAAGTTTTTTTCTTGGCGATAGCTGATGGCTCGATTAGTAAACAGGGACGAATAGCATCGACGGCACGCATCCAACAACTCTTTTTCACCCGAGATATTTAGAAACGTTTCTTGCTGCCCAGCAAAACTCGCTTCGGGCAAATCTTCGGCAGTCGCGCTACTTCTCACTGCAACATCTACTTCATTGACGCTATACCGCTGACTTAATTCTTGATACGCATTGCAAATAGATTGGGACAGCTCATCTGGGAATGGAGTTTGCAAAATCAGGCGGCGAATCGCTTTTCCAGCCTGTGCTAGGGATTTTTCTCCAGCTTCTAACTGATCTAACTGTGATTGAATTTGAGCCTTAACACCGTGTGTTTCGATGTATTTCCAATAGGCATCTGCTGTCGTTGCAAAACCATCGGGAACTCTTACACCTTCATTTTTGAGGGCCTGAATCATCTCGCCAAGAGAGGCATTTTTTCCACCGACGTCTTCAACATTGTGAACGCCAAGTTGTTCAAACCAGCGCACGTATGTATTGCTGGTTGCTTGTGTGTAGTTCATAATCTAGATTTCCTTAATGGCGTTGATAAACCTATTTGAGGGTTCTGATAGATTTGTCAGTCACGCCTAGACGGGAAGATGAAGAGAAGGGGACGTCGCAACAGATATTATTTAATGAACTGAAGCATGTCTAGACCCAACGCGATCGCTCTCGTTGAAAAACGCGCTAGTGTTGGGATAGATGTGACTTGACTGATCGAGATCAACTCAATGATGAGAACCTTGAGTATCTTACCTAGTTTGGTTTAGAGACGTAATCCACCTATGTATTGATCATAGCTTGAAGTCTCCTTGCACTCGGGTTTGCTGCTATATAAG
>DBGGTD010000648.1:0-16149 GCA_051162585.1 Elainellaceae cyanobacterium | reverse complement strand
TGCTTGTATCGAATGGACTGACCCATTAATGGCTGCTGGAAATTGGATACCGGAGCTCGTTAAATTGGCGGGGGGGCGATCGCTCTTTGGCGAAATCGGTCAGCAATCTGCCTGGATTGATTGGGATAGCTTATGTGCTGCGAATCCGGATGTCATCATATTTTTGCCCTGCGGATATGACTTAAATAAAACCCGTGAAGAAGTTCAGCCACTGATCCACCGTCCAGAGTGGTCTGCTCTAAAAGCAGCGCAAACTGAGCGGGTGTATATTGCAGATGGCAATCAGTACTTCAACCGCCCGGGACCTAGGTTAATCGATTCGCTAGAAATTTTGGCAGAGATTCTTCACCCCGAGCTATTTAATTTTGGATATCAGGAAAAGGGGTGGAAGCCTCTTCAAGGAGCAAGTCGGGTTACGAATCGCTCATCAGCTCAGTAGCAGGTAAGCAGCTCGATTCGTATAAGTTCCGAAATGGTGCGTCTTCAGATCAGACTGTTGATATCTGAGGGGTTAGCCCCCCCAACCCCTCAGATTGAGACATAATGCCTCTACCGGAAGAGACGCGCCAAAAATATGTCATGTTCCAAAGAGTGGTCATTTTCTAATTCAGCGGAGTTGGTGTGTCAGTGTCTTCAGTCTAAGCAGGCAGAAAACAAAATTTTGTCGGCTATTGATTGTCAAATGGTAAGGAGTGAACCAGAGTTTGACATATTTCACCCAGAGGATTGAAAGGGTTTTATCCATTTTTGGCGCATTGCCCAGTCGAGTGCCATCTGAGCGATCGCAAATAGCAAAATACTTTCAGTCACTCTCACTGCAAGCCAACCCCATTCACTTTGCCTCACAATTAGATCCTCGATCGTGGCGAATCCTCGAACCAGCCCAAACGCGAGAACAGCTCCAGATTTGAGATGAGAGTTTTGATCCGTACGGACAATATAGCGATAGGTGACGCCGAATAAGAACCCTGATAAAAGCGCGATCGCCCCAGCAATGGCCGTTTGGAGGTGGGTGAAACTCGCGATCGGAATCGTCGGCAGAGATTCAGCTTGAAGAGATAATAGCTGATGGACCAATGTTGTGATAGCAAACGTCGCGCCAGCCGCGCCGCTGCCTATGATTCCTGCCTTCAACGATTCGATGCGTTCTAAATCAGTATTCATAGAGAAATGCCTGATTCATGATTAATTCATGCTCTCGGGGCCGTTAAATGACGAGATCGAGGGGAGTGAGCGTGCCCATCTTGAATCGGAAAATATCCAGCATTGGCGTGTGACCTTGCATCCTGGAGATGTTTCAGTAGCGTTGATTGCGGCAGGGGGCCTTGGATATGGCTCCACGGCAAAATGGTATCAGTTGACCAATGATCGTGAATATAATACTCCATATCAGGCAACTGTCCGCGCAGTTGTTTGAATGCGCGACGATAGCTGCCGACTGAGTCTCCAAAGTGGCGCGCCAGCTCTAGTACGCGAGACAAGCGGCGATCGCCCCTCGAAATTAATGTCTGAATCACTGACCAGTTATAACTTTCAGGACGAAAATCAATACCGTGCGATCGCAACTGCTTTTGTAATTGCTTGAGTCGCTTATCTGCTTTCGGGTTCACTCCCAACCACTGAAATGGCGTATGAGACTTAGGAACAAACGTGCTACATCCCAGCGTAAGCCGTAACCCAGGGGCAGCCCGTTTGAGAGAATGCATCATATCAATGGTTTGGTCAAGATCTTCGGGTCCTTCTCCCGGGATGCCGACCATCCCATAGAGTTTCAGTCCTTTAAGTCCGCCTGCTTTTGCGTGGATAGCGGCTTGAACGATTTCATCATTACTGAGCTTCTTGTTGATAATTTGACGAAGGCGATCGGAACCACTTTCTACGGCGATCGTGATAGAGCGAGTATCATGCTTGACCAATATTTTAGCCAGTTTGGGCGTGACTGTATTCGTCCGCACTGAGGCAATGCTTAAGCGCACATCGTCAAACTCAGGTTGATTGAGGTAGTCTAAGAGGGCTTCGAATTCCGGATGTTGGGTTACGGATGCGCCTAATAAACCAATTCGCTTCGTAACTGATAACCCTCGTTCGATTGCTGGAATTAATGATTCTCCAATGCTGGCAGTCCGAAACGGCAAGGTGAGATAGCTCGCCAAACAAAAACGACACATCTCCGGGCAGCTCCGCACGACCTCAACCATATATATGTTTTCCCATGCAGCACGCTCAGTGACGACGGTTGAGGCAGATAAAACATTCCCGCGATAGGTTTGCTTGACCACATGAGGCGGGACTCCTGCCTCTAGAGGTTGGATTGACTCGATCAGCCCCTCCGGACTTGCATAGGTGATGCCGTAAAGGCTAGGGACATAAACGCCTGGAACCGTTGCTAAATGCTGAAGTTGAATGTGCCGATGCTCACGGCGGACGCGTTGATACGCATCAATAAACTCATCTAACAGATTTTCGCCGTCACCCACGAGAATGACATCAAAAAAATCAGCAAACGGTTATGGATTTGCGGTCAAAACCGGACCCCCGCCAAATACGAGCGGATGTTTGGGCGATCGCTCTGATGCTCGAACGGGAATGTCGAGGGATTCCAACATGCTTAGAATATTGACGTAATCTAGCTCCCAAGACACTGAAAACCCTAGCAACTCGGCTTGCACTGGAAGCGACTCGTGGGCATTGGTAAACAGGCGACTGACACTCAGGTCTGAGCGAGATGCTAGCGTTGTCCAGACAATTTGGTACCCCAAACTCGTGATCCCAACGCTGTATTCATTTGGAAAGGCGAAGATAAGAGGCACAGCCTCGCCATCAGCCACAGCGGGAGTAAACAGTAGTCGTTCGGAAGAAAAGGGAGAACTCACGGGCTCGTTGCAGTCAAAATGGATTGCTCTTTCAGACTAGCACTACCTCCGGAAATAGCCCCGGAAATAACCTCGAATTAGGGCAGTTGGGGGTATACAAAATCGTTTCTAATTGGAGGCGAGATCAAAGTGTGGAAAACACTGAGATTAGTCTTTAAATTTAGTTGTTTCGATATTTTGATCTGGAACATTTACTGTGTTCTCTAATCGAATATTCGACTAACTTTAAGATGTCTTGTTGATCATCGAAAGATTGTGTGTAGTGTGACATCATTCTGTTTCTATTCGTCTAGAACCAACTATCAAAATTTCATTCAATGCCGACGCGCAAAATGTATATAGCAATTTGCGCGTCAAGTACAGAAATGGTGGTGTGGGGCGCGCCCCACACCACCGTACTTAACCCAAGCGCAAAGTGTATAAACGTTCATGCAGAAATCATTTCCTTGCTAGGGATACCCCAAAAAAGGCAACCTAATTATGGACAAAGCATTTGACGATATTGACGGAACATTCGTCCCCCCTCAAGAAAGAGGATGTCTCAGCGACGATACCCTGTTTTACTATAATGACGCTCCTAAAATTGATGCCGGTCAACTCTTGGAAAAAGGCATCGAATTCTATCAAATTCGGGAGTTTAGTGGCGCACTTTATGCCTTCAACCAAGCACTTACTATTTTTCGAGACACGCAAGACTTGCAGAAAGAAGGAAAAACACTCAGCGGTTTGGGATTGGTTTACTATGCCCTAGGCGATTACAATCGCGCTGTGACCTATTCTTATCAAGGTCTGGCGATCGCCCGTCAGACGCTCGATCGGGTTACTGAGCAACAAGCACTTGCTAACTTAGGAAATGCGTATCGACATTGTGAAGACTATGCTCGTGGAATCGAGTACACCCAAAAGAGCTTAGACGTTGCACGAGACATTCAGAATCGCCGGGGTGAGCTCTCTGCCTTGAGTAATCTGGGAATGGTTTACAAGGCGATGGGACACTTCTATAAGGCGATCGATTGTTACAAGGACAGCCTCGCTATTGCCAGAGAAATTCGCGATCAGCACCTAGAGAGTCAAGTCTTGAGAAATCTTGGAAACGCCTATCATGCGTTCGGTGATTATGACAAAACGATCGAATGCTATGAAGACTTGTTGACTATTGTTCGATGCATTCCCGACCGCCGCACAGAAATACAGCTTCTCAAAAACCTAGGCAGCATTTGTGCCATGACAGGCAAACCAGCCCGTGCGATTCAATATCATCACCAGCGACTGGCGATCGCTCGAGAATTGCACGATCTTCGTCATGAAGAGCAATCCCTCGAAAACTTAGGCATTCTTTATGATGCATCCGGCGACTATATCAAAGCTTTGGACTATCATGAACAGCGCTTGCACGTTGCTCAAACCATTCAAGATTCCGAGCTGGAGTCGCGGGTTCGCCGTAGCTTAAAAACCATCTGTTACGCCATGGGCGACTATGAGAGAGCGTATCAATACTAAACAGTCAGCTTCTAGAGCCAGTTAGTGTTCTGGTGAGACCACCGTCTTGCTGTATGGATTTAGGGCGTGCAGACTATTTGTCTTATCTCAGGATGATTTCATTTCTGAAATATTCCACCCTAGAATCTAACTCGAGCGATCGCAATCGTAATGAAATTTCTTCTGCTTCAGCCCGGCTGCTGTAAGCTCCTGCAAAAATAAATAGACCCCGGCTAGATCCCGCAAAACTTGCCCCGGTAACCACTCGCTGAGCTTGCCGCAGTTCTTCAACATCATCTCTATCAGCGGGAACTGATACGATGTAAGGCCCCTGCCTTGGTAGACCAAACACGGTCAACCCCCCAGAACTCGACGTTCCTGGATCAGACGGAAAACCGATTGGTGGAAACGGATCGCTCGGCGTAAACCCTAGTGCTCTCCATGTTGCTGGTCCGGTTACTCCGTCGGCTGAAAGTCCTTGAAACGACTGAAAGCTACGGACGGCACTCTCGGTCGACGGGCCATAAATACCGTCTGTGCCGCCTGTAGAATATCCTCTAGCATTTAACTCTCGTTGGAGAGCTTCGACATCAGAGCCGCGATCGCTTGGGAATAGGGTCCGGCTGCCAGGAGAGGCATTGATGTAGGGAGAGTCTGCGGGAGGAAACGAGGTATCCGTGAATGAAGCATTCGTAAATGCGGGTGATGCAGATTGAGGAAACCCAAACAACGCCGATTCTGTCGCAGGACCGTAAATCCCATCGGGAGCTAATCCCGCATCTCGCTGAAACTGAATGAGTGCGTCTTCGGTCATTTGACCAAACACCCCATCGACATTGACGAAATAGCCCCGATCTTGAAGCTGTTGCTGCAATGTCTCAACTGCCGGCCCCGTCTCGCCTCGTTCTAAAATTAACTGAGCGTTTACTGGAGTCATGATGCCAAGCGTCGCCCAAATCGCGGCAGGCAATATTACCGACAATAAGAGCCGACCCGATACGAGGTTTCGAACCCCTGCCCGTAGAGAAGGCTGAATATTTGACGCGTTGCGAAGTAAGGCGGGCTTAGGTAAAAGAAATTCTAAAAATTTGTACCGATCGGCGCGAGTATCCATCTTTTTCCGAGATCGTCTACAGCATTACTCTAGACTATCCTGTCTTGACAAAATTGTTCGATTGTTGTGTCTATAATCCAGAGATTAAATCGATCGGCCTGCATACGCAGACATGGGTTCTTTAATGAAGCGAATATAGAAATGCCTGAATGTAGATTTCAGAACTCGCGGCAAGCCAAAATCAATGGGGACTAGTCGATCTGGCAGTTGCCAATCTGACACACGCAAATCGCTAGGCTGGAGATGCGGAAACACAATCTCCGTTATGTCTGGACAAAGCCCAAGGCGTTGAGATGCGTTAACCGTTGGTACCTGTGCCGAGTCGACACCTAGAATATCGATCAGGGCGCGATCGAGCGCAAAAACATTAGGCGAGGCAGCAAGAATGCCCAGTGGACGAGGTTCACCCCCACTCGGCCCATTTCCCTGATGCCCAATAATGCCATCCATAATCGTCAGATCAGGAGCGATCGCCCGCGCTGTTTCAGCTAACATCATGCCAAAGCGATCGCAATCTTTGCCGGCTTCCATATGCCACCAGGCTTTCATTTTGCCAGGAACACAGCCAAAAAGATTCTTGACTCCTAATGTGAGCGTTAGCTGTAGATGAGATTTCACTTTAGGGAGATTAATAATGACATCTGCATCAATGGCCTGCTTGCAAAGAAGCAAGTGATTAAATTCGGCATTGACGGTTTCGTAGCGTTTACCGCTAAACTCGACGATCGGAACGCCTAATTCTTGCAAATACGGTAGATATCCATTGGCTTTGGCAACCCCACGAGCACTTCCAAAGGCTGGACTGTCGCCCAGGAAAGGATGCCCCCCAGCTTTTTGAACCAATGTTGCCACGCTGTATACGAGTTCTGGGCGCGTTGTGCATTCGTTGTCAGGACGTGACCCGGTCAGGAGATTGGGTTTGAGCAAGACGCGATCGCCCGGTTTAACAAAGCGTTGGATACCACCCAGCGGCGCGAGTACCTGTTCAAGGGAATCTCGTAATTCTTGAATGTCGTAAGTTTCAGCCCGCAATAAGCTCACAGTTGGCCGATGGTGTTCCATACTTTATTCCTCGAATGGTACTCAACAGGCTCGTCTGTCATCACAGATAAATTTAGCGCATGCGGTTCAAGGCCGTGACTCGTTCAGCATTTGAAAAAACGTCTTCTCCGTGAAGCTGAGGTAAAGGAGGCTTGACCTCTACTTTGATCACATTGTCGATGTTAATGAAGACGGTTTGCTCAGGCAAATTCAAAATCCACCAGTCTTTCTTTAAAATATGCCGGACCTCTAGCTGAACCTCCTGATTATTCGCAGCATCGTCGAGAGGGGCATATACATTAAACGATTCTGTTTTTCCGTCGAGATAGTGAAAGGTTAGTTGAGTGTAAGAATCTTGGCTTTGCATCGCGTGACATCTCTGAGCGGTATATTAACCTGTTTATCTTGCCAAATTTCAGCATCTGAATAAATTAACTGTGACAAAAATTCGATGAGGGGTCTTACCCCTCACGCCGAGCGAGAACGCCGAACAAAATTGGGAACACTAGGAAAAATAGGTGCTCTTCCACTGATCCCAGATTTAGGCTGGGCTAGAACGGTATGGGTCAAGATCACGATTTACAAACCTGGTACGGGCAGGGTAGTTCGCTCTATGACATCGGTCGGTATGAGGCGGCGATCGCCCGGTTCGACAAAATCTTAGCAACAAATCCTGCAAATCACGATGCATGGGTTCACCGTGGCTACGCGCTGTATGCGCTTCACTCGATTCAAGATGCAATCAAGAGTTTTGAGGGTGCACTTCATAGTTGCCCAACGTCTGGATTGGCGTGGCACGGTAAAGGTCTGGCTCTAGCTAAATTAGGGCACTATGACGAAGCGATCGAGTGTTTTCGGCACGCCTTACAGATTAATCCAAGCGATCAACGAGTCTGGTATAACCAGGGAAATGCTCTGCTCCGGCTATACCGATATGAGGAAGCACTCGTTAGCTTTAATCGATCGGTGGCGCTTAAGCCAGATGATCATCATGCCTGGTATAACCGCTCAACAACATTGGGGGCACTTCATCGATATAACGATGCTCTAGACAGTATCGACACCGCGCTCGAACTGAAGCCCGATCGCTATTACATCTGGAATTACCGAGGGTTAGTGCTTGTTAACCTGGCTCGTCATGATGAGGCGATCGCTAGTTTTAATCAATCGCTGCACTACAAGCGCGATAACCCCAACGCTTGGTATGGTAAAGCCTGCTCGTATGCGCTTCAAGGCGATATCGATGCAACGGTTAAAAACCTGTATCGGACGTTTGTGCTAAGCCCGTATCTTTACCGATTTATGGCGAAAACTGATTCAAAATTTGACGCAATTCGCGAAGATTATCGGTTCCAGAAAATCACCGGGGAGGACTAAGCTAGAACCTCAATCACATCGGTATGCTAGGTGGTAAACCTAGACTAGAGCTTGGTATATCAGAGGCACTGCGTTGGCTTCACTACAGAGATATGACGAAGCTCTTAGTAGCTTAGATACTGCTCTGGCGATTGAGCAAAAATGTTATTACGTGGAACTATCGTGAGATCGTGTTGAATAAATTGGGGCGGTATGACGACGCGGTGAAAAGCTTTGAGAGGTCTTTGGCGTGTCGCTTGGAAAATATTAGTGCATGGTATGGCAAAGCGTGTGCTTATTCGGCTCAAGAGGTGGCCGATATGACAGTCCAAAGTCTGTATCGGGCCATTGTGATGGGTCCTAATCTTTCCAAGCTAATAGCTCAAACCGACTCAGCCTTTGATAGCATTCGCCATACTAAAGAATTTCAGGCATTACTCTAATAAGGGGATTAGGGATCGCTCCGTTCGAGATTGGATACGTTACAAGGTGCCGCAATCTGAAGTTTGGTGCTATGTGGCGATCCTAAATCGCTTGTGAATTGTTTAGCAATCCTAAATCACTCATGAAATGGGAGTGCGGGCATCTTGCTCGCGTTGGCAACGCCTCTCCAGTAGGAGAAAGAGGACGCTAATGCTATGCATCGCTAATTAAAGAAGGCAAATTATAGCCTTACGCTTTCGCGTTAGGACGCTGAACGTGTGTAGAACCCGCGCGCCGCGCCGGTTCTACACACAAACCTAAGCCCGTAGGGCTATAAACTACGAGTAAAATTTGGGTTAATTCTTGAAGGGCGATTAGAATTAATTAAATAGAATTCGTGATTTTTATTTAAAGGTTGAGTAAAACGGTATAAGCAAGTTTTCAAATTGCTAAGGTTTCTTCTGAATTACTGGCCTCAAAATTTTTATGAAACTATCTACCGTCTCCGCAATCGCTCTCACTTTTACTACTCTTGGCTTAACCCTTCCCATGCGTGCAGAAAATGTCGAACATGTGCATCGGCTGATCACGACTAGAGAATGTCAGGCATGTGAATTACGAGAGGCAGGATTGGTATACACAGATTTATCTCGAACTGATTTAACGGGCGCAGACCTAAGTCGCGCGAATTTGAATCGAGCTAATTTATCTGAAGCGACGCTTCGAGGAACCAATCTGGTTGGGGCAAATTTGTACAGCGCAAATCTAGCAGGCGCAGATTTACAGGGTGCAGATCTGCGGGGTGCAGATCTACGAAATGCTTATTTGCTAGATGTAAATCTAACGGGAGCAAATATAGAAGGCGCGAATCTGCGAGGTGCAATTGGTATTCCAAATCGGATTCTCGGGACAACTGATTACTACGGATGGGGGCTAATAGAAACCAGGCGAGGTAACTTTGAGGGAGCAGTCGCTTACTACAACCAATCGTTAGGGCTTGATCCGACGTTTGCTGCCGCATATCTAGGTCGCAGTATTGCTCGTTATGAATTAGGCGATCGCACTGGAGCACTAGGAGATGCAGAACAAGCCGAGGAATTATTTACAGCTCAAGGGGACACACAAGGTCAACAAGCTGCTGCCAATATGACAGAAGGAATCATTGCAGTACAAGAGGCTGAAGAAGAAGGTGAATCGTCTGGCGGAGGATCTAACTTCTTAAATTTCCTGGGATCGATGGGTATGCTTTTGCTGCGCTTTATACTATAGCGCTCCTAAATCGCTTGTGAATTGTGTGTGAGCGGTGGGGCGGGCGTCGCCCGCCCCACCGCTCACAACCCATCTGGGATTGCTGGATACTCATATATTTTCATCGCGAAAATATATGAGTATCCAGCATTTTGAGCAGAGTGACCTCCCAAACGAGTTGAGATTGAGCGTAACTCAGGATCTGGCGGCGAGCTGTTTCTAAAACTCCAAGCGTCGCATGTGACGTCTGCTCATGCCAGAATCGATGTTGTAAATGATTTAGTAGCCAAAGTTGGGCATCAGTGTCGAGGGTTCTTGAAATGTCTCTCGCTAGTTCTAAACTCTGCCGCATGGTAGTCAGAGGATTTACGATAGCTTGCAGAAGCTCTACAGGAATTTGTTGTAACTGATTCCAGCTTGCGATCGCCTCTCCGGGGCTACCTTGAGCCGTTGCAAGTAAATCGGGCTGTCCCACGATTTCAATATATCCAGTCACCTCTAGAACTCGCACGATTGCATCGTGACTAAGTCGATGGAATGGAATTTTTTGACAGCGAGAGACGAGCGTGGGAAGGAGCGCATCTATACTAGGAGCCAAGAGGATTAGGGTTGCTTGTCCGGGTTCTTCTAGTGTTTTTAGCAACGCATTGGCAGCCGATTCTGCCATCGTTTCTGTCTGTTCTAAAACCACTACTGTCCGTTGGGCTTCCAAGGGAGGGCGGCTCAGAAATCGAGTGATTTCCCGAACCTGCTCTAGACGGATTTGCGGCAAACTCTTCCGCTTGAGATTCATCTCGGCTGCTTCAGAAACGGAAATCCGCTTACCCTGATGCAAATATGTTGGCTCTACCCATAGCAAGTCAGGATGGTTGCCTTGACGAACGTTGGATTTTAGTCGAGTGATTGTCTGCTGCTTCGTCCCTTCCTCACCGTGCATCCATACCATTGAGAAGAGCGCTTCTGCAAAACACCGAGCAGCCAAAGATTTACCTACTCCTGGCGGTCCTGTGAATAAATACGCAGGCGCAATTCTTTGATGGGCGATCGCTTGGCTAAGCAACTCAACTGCCTGGGATTGACCTAGCAGTTCTTCAAAAAACGAATGAATTAGGTTAAGGCTGGATACCATCGAACGAGTTTTTCTTCTAAAACAGACTGAATTTGACGAGCGACGTCTTCTTGTGTGCCTTGGGCATCGATGCGGATGATGCGATTTGGATACGCATCTGCGAGTGTTGCAAACCCATGTTGCACACGACGATGAAATTCTAGATTAGCTTGTTCGATGCGATCGCACGCTCCCCGGTTTCGAGTTCGAGCCAGGCCGACTTCGGCATCCAAATCTAACCAAAGAGTCAAATCACTTTCTAGTCCGCCTGTGGCAATGTGATTAAGTTTCTCAATCACCTGTAGATTCAATCCTCGGCCATATCCTTGATAGGCCACCGTTGAATCAGTGTAACGATCGCATAAAATAATTGCTCCCTGATCGAGATAAGGTATTAAGAATTCCTGAACATGCTGTGCCCGATCAGCCGCATACAGCAGCAATTCTGCCTGGTCATGGAGGCTTGACTGAACAGAATCGTCGGATTCCCCCAACAAAATCTGGCGGATACGGGTCCCTAAGTCTGTTCCACCTGGTTCTCTGGTTAGACAGACCCGACTTTGGAAATCGCGTCTCTTCATGTATTGAACGACTGGATTCTCTAGTAACCAAGCCTCCGTACGTTTAATCTGAGTGGTTTTGCCACATCCCTCAACTCCCTCGAAAACGATGAGCTTTCCTTTCATATGCGACTTGATATTAAACTCTGGTCAGCCCGATCTTAATGGCTACCCCTTTGCCTGTGCCTAGAATTTAGGTTTCTCCTGAGGGTAGTTTTATGCAAAGTTTATGGCCTGTGCCTTTGCAAAACGTTTGAAAAAATGACTTTTCTGTAATAATCTAGGCCCATAAGTTGCTTTTGATAGAGCTGAGTTAGTAATTTTGTATGAAAGAGGATTCATGATGAAAGGTAGAGCAGCATGTCATGCAGTCGCACGCTGTATTGATGTCAACATTCTCTAGGTAGAGATAATTGTATTTTAAATGGACGTGTTGTTTGGCGCATGGATAGCGTGAGGGTGTCTCATTTAAGGGGCGATCGCGAATAATCCATCCTTCAGAAAAAGATAATTTGGTTTACTACTTGGTTTATTAGAAGTTTTAGATGTTGTGCGTCCGAGGTTGCTATGGCCCGCTACACAAGTTTATTTACTGTTGGGGCATCACTTGACAATCTCCGGCAGTTGCTTGCAGAAACGTTGCGTTCATGCAACTTTGATATTGTTTATGAGACGGGTGACTATCTCGTAGCGCGTGAAGTCCCCGGACGGGTTGCATTTGCGAAACTGGTGACTGTAGAGGTCTTGTTTGATAAATTTCCAGCAATGAGCGACGATGAAGTCCGCATGAATTTTGTGGTTAAGAATGAAGAGCTGCCTTTGAAGGTTGACAACCATTGCCACCAAAAGTTCAATTTGGTAAGTCGGGCTATTGTAGAAAACGATCAGCTCCATTTTATTGAGCAGGTTGCCAGCTAGGTACTCATTGAAACAAGACCACCTCGGTGGCTTTGGCTTAGCCAGCCCTAAATCGCTAAGATCGCTCTCGACTTGCTAGAGAGTTAAAGGATGTGCGCCCAAATACGTACTCATTAACCCGGTTTCGGCTGCGCTTAACCTAACCGCATCGAGAATTGAGCGCAGTCGAAGCGCGATCCGCTGGTAGTTTTTTCCAAGTAAGCCCTAAGCAGGGCGGTTTTAGCTAGAAACTCACAGACGTAACACGCTAAGACCTAGCAACTATCTAGGTTTTGATTTACGCCTTCTGGATCTAGTCTTCGGGTTCACCCACCATGTTAGGGCTAATAAGAGTGATGTCAAACTCATCAGGCGGCACTGTTGAAATGGCATCTCGTTTCAACATGTAATAGACTGCATGCACGTTTGGACCAAAGACAATTTTGTCTTCGTCCTGCAAGTCATGCGCCTGCAGCTTCCGCCCATTGATGAGCAACCCATTTGCACTGGGTTTACCTTTGAGATTGCCATCCACAATTCGGTAATAGTAGCCGCCCTCTTCGTTAGGAAGTTGAACAAGAGTGGCGTGCCGACGAGATACAAACTGGGAAACTAGGCGAATATCGCACTTCGGGTCTCTCCCGATCGAGTAGACTGGATTGTTTAGTGTGAATTCTCGCCGCCCTTTATTGTCCTCAATAATCAGTAAATGATTTTGGTGTGCTTCTGAAGCCATCGAGACACTAACCGTATGACTGGTAACTGCCAAATCGAATCAATTGTTGCATCAAGCAAACATATGACGGTAGATAGAAATACCCTTTCAGTTGCATGTTAGGGACGATTCCATCATATTTCCCACTACTCTAGCCCAGTTTAGTAAAACTGTAGAGCTAAGCGTTCAATGTTTATAATACCCTCTCAATCACCGAGATCCATCATGGCTTCTACGTAGGTAGGTCACTGAGCGGTTAATACTACGTAGAATCTACAGGGGGGATGTATCAGGATGTACGAAATGTGCGCCGAAGCAACAGTGAGTTGGTAACAACGCTAACTGAACTAAATGCCATTAACGCTCCTGCTGCTGCCGGGCTCAATAAAATCCCAAAGGTGGGCAAGAGAATTCCTCCCGCGATAGGAATACCTAAGACATTGTATGCAAACGCCCAAAACAAGTTTTGACGAATTTTATTGAATGTTGCTTGACTCAGATGAATCGATTCAACAACGTCGCTCAGGCGATCGCGCATGAGAATAATATCGGCTGCTTCGACGGCAATGTCAGTTCCAGAGTGCAATGAAATCCCGATATCAGCTTGTGCTAGAGCGGGAGCATCATTGATTCCATCTCCGACCATAGCGATTTTTTGACCTGTTTGCTGTAGCTGAGCGATCGCACTTGCCTTTTCATCCGGTCGAACGCTTGCCAAAACCTGTTCAGATGATAAGCCCAGCGTCTTTGCGACAGCCTCGGCTGCGATCTGCTGGTCCCCTGTTAGCAAGATAACCCCCAAATTTTGCTGACGAAGTTGAGAGATGGCCTCACTAGCCTCGGGCCGAATCGTATCGTGGATAGCGAGAATGCCAGTGGGCTGAGCATCGATTGCCAAATAAATAACCGTCTTGCCCTCTGCGAGAAGCTGCTGAGATTGGGTTTGAACGAATTCAGTCGTGTCAACGCCGCAGTTCTCAAGCCAGGGCAACGTACCTAGGACGACGTGTTGTCCGTCTACGTCTGCGGACACTCCAAAGCCAGGTTCGGTGTAAAAATTTTCAGCCGCAAGAGTTGACAGATTTTGCTGGTGGGCTGAGAGCAGGATCGCATCAGCTAATGGGTGGCGAGTCCCACTTTCAACGGTTGCAGCAATCTGTAATAGTTGGGACTCGGAAATATCCGTTGAAAGAGAAATACAGTCTTTAACGACGGGTTGTCCAGTTGTCAGGGTTCCTGTTTTGTCAAATACGATCGCATCTAGCTGATGAACTTTTTCTAGCACATCTCCTCCACGAATCAAGAGCCCATGCTCTGCTCCAATTCCAGACCCTACTAAGATGGCAGTCGGAGTTGCCAAGCCTAATGCGCATGGGCAAGCAACTACTAGAACGGCGATCGCCAACTTTAAGCTCAGTAATAGCGGTGAGGTGTGTGCATCTGCAGCCACAGCATGACCCACCATGTCATGGCTGCCCATTGCCCATGTCCCCTCGTGAGACAAGACATGCGACCAGAGTGAGGTGCCGATAAAATACCAAAACAAAAACGTTAATGAGGCGGCAGTCATTACCCCGTAGGTAAAATATCCGGCGACGGTGTCTGCCAAACTCTGAATGGGGGCTTTCCTCGCTTGAGCCTCTTCAACCAGTTTGACAATCTGTGAAAGCACCGTCTTTTCGCCAATCTGGGTCGTCTTAATGGCGATCGCCCCTGATTGGTTGATACTGCCTGCCATAATCGGCTCTCCAGGTTGCTTCGCGATCGGCATAGGTTCGCCTGTGAGCATGGCTTCGTTGACGGTGGTGTGTCCTGCCACGACCTCGCCATCGACCGGAATTCTTTCACTTGGGAGCACTTGCAACCACTGCCCAATTTGAACGCGTTCAACCGGAATCTGGACGCTTTTGGAAATACTGAGGGCGTCAGCTCCAAGGGCTGTCTGATTTTGCAGAAGACGAGCCTGAGACGGTTGAAGCGAAATCAGAGATTGGAGGGCGGATGCTGCCTTGCCGCGTGCCTGCTGCTCTAGCGTCCTACCCAACAGAATAAAACCCACCAGCATCACGGGTTCATCGAAAAAACATTCCCACCCTAATCTGGGGAAAACCAAGGCAACCACACTAGCCGTATAGGAGGCGATCATGCCCAGCCCCACCAGGGTATTCATATTTGGAGAGTTGCGCCAAAGCCCTTTCCAGCCGTCAATCACAATAGATCGCCCGGGTCCTAGTAACGCAAGAGTGGCCAATCCCCAGTGAAATTCGATGGTGCTGAGAATCGGAATCTTGACCCATCCCCACTGCCCTAAATGCCCAATCGCTGAAGCCACCAACAAAACGCTGGCGATCGCCAGTTGCCACCGTCGCTGCTGAAGCTCTAACCGCTGCCTTTCTGCAAAATCAGGCGTTTCTGCTGTATTTTTAGCTCTCCCATCAGATGACGAGCCATTGCGTGATAGACGCGGCTCAGACGGAAACCCCGATTCGGTGAGAGTATTTGCTAAATCGGCTGCACTGACTGCATCTGGATTGTGATCGACGGTTGCGAGTTGGGTTACCAGATTGACGGTGGCCGACGTTACACCAGACTGGCGCTTGAGTTGATTCTCGACAGCCTGCACGCATCCGGCACATTTCATGCCGCCGACGTTAATTGTGGATGTTTTGGAAGTACTGTCGGAGGAGGCGATCGCTTTGTTTTGACTCGTTTGCATGGATGCTCAAATTAACTAAAAATGCAAATTAAATGCGTCTTCTTTGAGCGTAGGCTAAGCGCCGCTAAATTGGCTAAATTATTTTAATTTCTTTTGAGCTGGATGAATCCCGGTCATTAGTCAGAAGTTGAGCTGCTAGAGACGCTGTGCGCCGGCCACGATGAGCTGCCAGAGTGCGTGATCTGACCAACCAAACGGCAAACCCGCATCTGCTCCCTGGTAGCGAGCGTATAACCGGAGCCCATAGTAGCCCAAAAATAGCGCAGCACCCGCGAATAAAATGGCCGGTTCCATGCACCAGCGGACGTAACCGGCAGCGAGCGATCGCCCGGTGGCCAACTCTATAGAGGTATGGATGGCTGCAATTGCGAGCGTCCCAAACAAGAATAGACCAAACCCGTGATACATGAATGCCTGGCTCCAGTCTCCTCTGGCGATCGCCACAAATGACCGCGTCATTCCTCATCTAGAGGGTAAAAACATGGCGGTCAAGCAAAACTCCATAATATCTTGATGCGAAGTTAGCCATCATTTAAATTTGGGCATTTTAGGATTGAAAAACCGATATGCTATGTAGAAATTAAAGTTATGCAACAAGTCAACTCGGGTACGGCATATA
>DBGGTD010000647.1:0-3565 GCA_051162585.1 Elainellaceae cyanobacterium | reverse complement strand
GGCTCACCGTTCCATTTACAAGAAGTATGGGGCACTGTTTGAATACTTCGACGCTTTGCTGGTAGGGCTAACGGCCACCCCCCGCGATGAAGTTCACCGCGACACCTATCACATTTTTGAGCTAGAGAGAGGCAACCCGACCTTTGCCTATGAGCTAGGGGATGCCGTGGATGATGACTATCTCGTGCCTGCGAGGGGCGTTGATGTGCCGTTTCGGTTTCTCCGCACGGGCATTCGCTATGCTGACCTTTCCCCAGAAGAGCAGGCAGACTATGAGGAGCGATTTCGAGACGAAAACACCGGAGTGTTGCCTCCGCAAGTCAACGCTGCTGCTCTCAACAACTGGCTCTTTAACCAAAACACTGTAGATCAAGCCCTAGAAATATTGATGGAGCGAGGGCTGAAGGTTGAGGGGGGCGATCGCCTCGGCAAAACCATCATCTTCGCCCGCAACCACAACCATGCGGCCTTCATCGTCGAGCGGTTTGACAAGAGCTATCCTCACTACAACGGCAGCTTTGCTCAGGTGATTGACAGCCAAAATTCTTATGCTCAAAGCCTATTAGATGACTTTGCTGATCCGGTCAAACAGCCGACGATCGCCGTCTCCGTCGATATGCTCGACACGGGCGTAGATGTGCCCGAAGTCGTCAATCTAGTCTTCTTTAAACCCGTCTACTCGCGGGTCAAATTTAACCAGATGATCGGACGGGGCACTCGCCTTTGCCCTGACCTGTTTGGCATCGGCCACGATAAAGAAGAATTTCTTGTCTTTGACCTCTGCGGTAACTTCGACTTCTTCAACCAAGAGATTGCTGAGGCGGATCAGAAGCCTGCGGATACCCTTACCACTCGTCTGGTCAAGGCTCGACTCGAACTTGCTCGGTTATTGGAAACGTCTTTAACGTCCTCTAAATCGCCAGATAACAATACGCCATCTCCTAGAGTGGCAGACTCGCCAGGGCACTACGTCGTTGACTCATCAAGCAGCTCAGACCTGACTGAACTCAGAACCTCACTGCTCAACGACCTGCACCAACACGTCGCTACGATGGAGTCCGAAAACTTCCTGGTGCGGCGTCATCTGCGACAGGTAGAAGAATTTTCAAACCGGGAGCGGTGGGAACAACTGAGCGAAGACGATGTAGACACCATCGCAGACTCCCTCGCCCCCCTGCCCAATGGACTGGCCGATGGCGATCGCCTTGCCAAAGACTTTGACCTGCTGTGCTACAAGCTTCAGCTCTCGATTTTGAAACGTACTAACGATTTTGTGCGACTGCGCGACAAGGTACGCGACCTGATGAGCCAGCTTGAGCAGAAACGCGATATTCCGATGGTGAAAGACCAGCTTTCACTAATTGAAGAAGTGCAAGCAGAAACGTGGTGGACTGACGTAACGCCCTGGATGATTGACTACATCAGGGTTCAACTCCGAGATCTGGTTAAGTTTGTCGATAAACAACAGCAGAACATCGTCTACACCGATTTTGAAGACCAGATGGGGGAAATTCAGGATGTCAACGTCCCCTCTCAAACGACCGGATTTAGCCCCTACCAGTATCGCAAGAAAGTTGAAGCCTACATTCGCGCCCATGAAAACCATGTGGCGATCGCCAAGCTGAAGCGCAATACTCCATTGACCGAAGCCGATCTGGAATCTTTGGAAGACATGCTATTTGGCTCTGAAGAGCTAGAAGGGCGCGATCGCTTTGAGCAGGTCTACGGCAAAGTCACGAGTCTGAAGTTGTTTATTCGTAAGCTGGTGGGCTTAGATCGCAACTCTGCAAAGCAAGCGTTTGCTCAATATTTAGAAGAAAATTTAGAAGGAAATTTAGAAGGAAATTTAGAAGGAACGAACTTCAGCTCAAACCAAATTCGCTTTGTGGAAACTATCATCGACTACCTGACTCAAAACGGCGTTATGGATCCTGGTCTGCTGTATGAGCCTCCCTTTACGAATGAGAATCCTGAGGGTCTAGATGGGGTGTTTGGCGATGATGATGCCGATCAGCTTGTGGCGATCGTGCGATCGTTTAACGAGACGGTCGGAGTTGAGTTTGGGGCGGCGTGATGGCTCTACCGACCTATGACCGAATAATACTGACTTTTAGAATTGTCTATTAATGACAAATAATTCCTAAGACTTATCTATTTCTCAAGAAAAGGCGTGTTAGAACTGTAGCGTTCATTGCCGTAGCGGACGCTATATGGAAACATCATCGTCAATTATTCCGGTCACGCTTGAGAATGGAGCGGTGATTCGGGTGCAGGCAACGCCGATTGGGGAGCCTGGGGACTCGTTGTTGCCTGAGATCGGGGATGAAGTGGAATCGGATGTGTCGCTGAACTTGCAGCCGCTGCGGGAGGTGGCAGATTCGATTGAGGGGATTGCTCAGACGATTAAGTCGGCGCTGGATAAGGTGAAGCCGAGTAAGGCCAGTGTGGAGTTTAATGTTGAGTTTGGCTTTGAGGCGGGTCAACTGACCGCGATGATTGTGCAGGGAAGCGGGAATGCCAATCTGAAGGTATGCCTGGAATGGGAAGAGCCGAAGCCGGAGAAGGAGTAGTCTGGCATGGGGAGTTCTTCGATTTACGAGCTATTTCAACGCTGCACCGTTCGGATTGAGACGGATAGGGAGCGAGGAACGGGGTTCTTTGTGGCTCCGGGGTTGGTGCTGACCTGTGAGCATGTGGTGAAGGGTGTCGAGGTCGGTCAACTGCGGCTGCGGTGGGGTGATGTGGAACCGCAAGTGACGGCGGTTGATGCGGATGAAGCGCTAGACCTGGCTTTGTTGACGCTGGAATCGATGGAGCATCCCTGCGTGAAGTTAGCAGGAGAGGTGACTCCAGGAGATCGGCTCTACAGCTATGGCTATCCTGACCCGATTGAGAAGCGGGATGGCGCGTCGCTGACGATGGAGGCGGAAGGGACTGGCGATAGAGGCCAGATTCTAAGTCTTAAAGGTGAGAATATTCGCCCTGGATTTAGTGGGGCGGCGGTGCTGAATCAAACGTCGCTGTCGGTGTGTGGGCTGGTTCAGCGGGAGCGGGGGGCTGTGGCCGTGCCGTCGCCACGCATCATTCGGGCGATCGGGGGTGTGGCGGTGCCGCTGGAGGTGATTCTGGAGCGGTGGCCGGAGCTGGCGGAGCGGAATCGGGCATTTCATCAGCAGGATGATAGCTGGGCAAAGGCGGTTGAGCAGGAACTGGAGCGACGCAATACCGGGTTTCAGGTGCTGCTGGGTCGAATTGAAGCCCAGATGGTGAGTCAGGCCGATTTGGATGAACTGCGAGATGCCATTAAGCAGGGGCAATCAGCGCTTCAGCAACTTGGCAAATACAACATCAACATTGGTCACGGGCAGGATATTCGGGTGGGTGATGATAATCGCACCTACAACACCGTCAATCTAGATGATGCAGCAATTCAGGTCATTGTTGAGGCGATTCAGCAGCGATCGCAACTAAGCGGCATTCCGAATAACCTGCCTCGAAGCGGAGCACAGAAGTTTGTGGGGCGAGATGCTCAACTGAGTGAACTCCACGAGCTGCTCCAGCACGG
>DBGGTD010000646.1:0-4894 GCA_051162585.1 Elainellaceae cyanobacterium | reverse complement strand
AACCGCCCCTACGACATCTGTAACCTCAATTTAGAGAACTGGTATTAATCCTCAATTTACGTGTCTCAGGAGCCACGAAATTCATCCCCCATGCAATCCACAGGCCAATCTTCTAACCTTGCGGAGCATTCAACAAGAGGGTGACTGCATCGACAACCCGCTGCGCGACGCCACTCAAAAAATCAGGATTGATGGTGTCAACTCGATCGGTGGGTTGATGATAGTGGGGATTACGAAAATTGGCGGTATCTGTGACCATAACGGCTCCGATGCCAGCTTGCCAAAATGGAACGTGGTCACTTCGCAATAAATCCGGAATGATTGGCCCCAACACTGGAATCGCCAGAGTAAAAACGGAAGGAAAGGTGGAGGACGGCTGTTGAAATGCGTCAATCAATCGAGCGTGCCCCTGATCGCCAATTACTGCAATAAAATCGCCACGATCGCTCGGTTGAGGAATGGGTAATCGATCCGGGTATTGCTGACATCCTGCCACATCACAGGAATATCCCACCATTTCCATAATCAGAGCCCCGTCGATAGACTCGACCTCCATCTCACTGACAAACGCTTTGCTGCCCAGGAGTCCGGCTTCTTCTAGGTCAAACAAGACCACCTTGAGGGGATGCGGTGTAGGGATAGCTCCCAATAGCCGAGCGACCTCAAGGACAACGGCGACTCCCGTAGCATTGTCATCAATACCGGGCGAACGCTCTACACTGTCGTAATGAGCGCCAACTAAGATCGCGCCAGCGTTGGGATCGGTGCCCGGACGGTCCGCATAGAGGTTAACTCCACCGGCAAAGATTTGCCGCTGCACCGACCAGCCTGCATCAGTCAGCGCTTGAGAAATATAGTGCCGAGCCTGAGCCCGTTCGACGGGGCTGTAGCGTTCAAATTCTAATGCTCGAAGGTCACTCAGAAGCCGCTCAGGGATGATTTGGGGAGATTCGATGGAACTTTCTTCACGATTTTGAGCTAGCGAACTTACGTTAGACTGAAGTGCCATGATTACACTGACAGGGCTCGGCAAATCGGCTGCCCAGTGTTGCCGGGTCAAGATGCTCACCACTACGAAGACAATAAACGCCAACCAAACCCATCGTGTTCTCATTGGCACCCTTGGTTTGAATTCGTCATCTCTTTATCTTTAAAGATTCGCGTTGCCGTGTTCTTAGGTCGTGCCCTTTGGGGATGTGGCTAGTTCTTTTAGCTTTTCAGAAAACGTTTTTAGAGATTGCCCGACTTGCTGCCTCAGTCGCCACCGCTGAAATGCTTTCTCATAGCTTTGTCCTTCAGGATGAAAGGTCTGCCATGCTTGAAGCGCCAAGAAAAGCCCCCAGATTAGGGCGATAGGGACAGACCAACTCAGCGTTTGATTAATCCAGGCGTTAATGAGTAACAGAAACGTGTTTACGATGAGGTATTTAACAGCGCTCTGCTGGAGCCGTTCATGCTGATAGGCATGAAATGCTTGATGTTCTTCCTGAGTTTGCTTTTGGATCTGCCATTGCTGCTCTGCTGCTTGAAGATCGCTCATCGAGATTCCCAAATCTTCTGCAATCTCGACAAGTTGCGAGCGCGACAGTTGTGCCTTACTAGATTGTCGTGCAATGGCTAGTTGGAGGATTTGCTGAACAGCCTCCTCATCGTATATCTCAGCCACGTCGTCCTCCCGGAGTATGTGCGCTCGCTAGGTGCCCGAATTCGCGTTAGCTAATGTCAGACTGGTGAGTCAGATTAATGTGTCAGATTAGCGTGTTAGAAAGCTATGACTGAATGCTTGCTTCAGCCATTTCTAGTATAGTTCTGGTTCTTTTTGCTGACTTGTTCTTCTAGCTTTCTTTTCAAGTTTTTTCAATGAGAGGTCTCGAATTCAGTTAATTTTAAAGGAACTCGGAAAGGAACTCAGATTCGGGCGAGCCGATGGACGTGATCGAGCTGAAATTCATGTTGAAATTGTTGGGCCATCCGCCTGACTATCGTTCTCCGCTGTCTGCACTGACTCTCACAAACAGTCTTAGCGATCGCAATCGAGCCTGTCGCCAACTGTGCGATCGCGGCTTCATTGATTGTTTTGATGAAGTTATTAAATTTAGAACGGCACTGCCTGGCAAGGCGTTACTTAAGCTCGATGCTAAGAACCTACCGATTACCGACATCGAACTGAGCGTTCTTCAAGCAGGTGGGCCGGGCTATACAACTCCCGGCAATATTGCGAACGTTCCGAAAGACACCCGCCAAATTTTGCTAAAAGACTTAGCAGATCGAGGACTCATCCAGGTCGAAACGCAGGTTAAAGCCGTTTGGCTCACAACAGCCGGAAAACTACACTTATACAAAGATTATGTGCCCCAAGGCAACGCAACGATTAGCCTGGGCCTAGTGGGTAACTACCTCCAGTTTATGCGGCAGTTTGATGTTCAATCGGTGTCGGTAGCAGATGAAGTGTCATCCCTTGTGGGATCAAGCAAGAAACCCGATGACGCAGACATTCTGACGACGATCCAAACGCTCGATCATGAACTAGGTACTGAGAACTATCTGCCCCTATTTTATCTGCGGCAGACCTTTCAACCTCTGTTATCACGAGATCAGCTCGACGAAGCCCTCTATCGTTTACAACGTCGCGATCAGATCGAACTGAGCTCGCTTCAAGATGCGATCGCCTATACACCCGAGCAAATTGATGCAGGCATTCCCCAAGATATCGGAGGCCCGTTGTTCTTTATCTCAGTTTTGACTCCATGACTGCGATCGACCAGATTCTCCGCAAAGCCATTAATCCCTTCGATCCGGCGACATTTAAGCCCGGCAATTTTTGGCATGAGGAGCAAGACCCCACCCTAGATGTGGAATCAATTCACCGAGAGGCGATCGCAGAGATTGAGGGGGGCTTAGGCCAAGTCAACCGCGATCATCTGACCCGCACCCTGATGCTCTATGGCGATTCAGGGTCCGGCAAATCCCATTTATTGGGGCGATTGAAGCGAGTGCTGAATCCAAAGGCATTCTTTGTCTACGTCGATCCCTTCCCGGAAAGCGATGCTATTTGGCGACACGTGCTCCGCTATACCGTCGATAGCTTGGTGCAAACCCCCGCTGGACAACACGAGTCTCAATTGCTGCAATGGTTGAAGAGTTTGTCAGCCTTTCAGAAGGGTACCCAAGCCCGCTGGGATGAGTCAGAACGTCAGCGCTTTATTGACCGACTCAAGCAGCATTATCCGGCTGGCATTTTTAATGCCACTGAGTTCTTTGGTGTGCTGTATGACCTGATCAATGGCGATCGCTATTTTCTTGCGTGTGAATGGCTGCGAGGCGACGACCTAGACGAAGCGGGCTTAGAAACACTGGGGGTTCAACAGGCGATCGACTCAGAAGATGCTGCCCAAAAAATTCTCGCCAATTTTGGCCGCATTGCGGTCGAAACGCAGCCAATCGTGTTGTGTTTTGATCAGCTCGATAATATCGCCCGCATTCCCGATGGCGCGATTGATTTGCAGGCAATCTTTACGGTCAACTCCAGCATTCACAATCAGGGGCTGAAAAACTTTTTGGTGATTATTAGCATCATCACCAATACCTGGAAGCACGATGCCGATCGCGTGCAGTCGGCAGACAAGGCGCGGATTGATGCCACTGTGCCTCTCAAACCGATTTCGCTCGACCAAGCAAAAAGCCTTTGGAAAACTCGCCTCGCGCCTCTGCATCAGCAGACTAGCCCGAAACCTGAGTCTCCAATTTATCCGCTGACCGCGCAGATTCTTGAGCAGAAATTTCCGGGAGGGAAAACGCATCCTCGAAATGTTTTGGAACTCGGACGGCGGCTGCTCCAGAGCTACAAGACTGGAGCAACGAAAGCAGGTGTTACGGCGGCTGAACAGCAGGAAGATGCGATCGCCTCATTTAAGCTTGTCTGGCTAAACGAATTGAATCGAGTGCAGGAGCGCATTACCCGACTGCGGCAGTTCTCCACGCCTGAGCTGATTCAAATGCTCAAAGAAGTCTTTACTGCGCTACAGGTTGGGGAGCTATATCCACGATTTTTGCCAAGCCCTACCTATGCGAGTCATTCCTTTAGCTATGAGCCGTACAAAAAGCGTAAGCGCATTGGCATTGCGTGGAATGATGACCCCAACATGACGACGTTCTACCATGTCATGAATGCCTGTCGTCGGGCGATCGATGTAGGGTTGTGCAGTCAGCTGTTGCTGATTCGTTCAGAAGGGACGGGAAAACCAGGGCGCAAAGGCTACGAACTCTACAATGACATCTTTACGGGGCACCCTCATCGTCGAATCTATCCCGATTTAGACTCTATCCATCAGCTGGCGACTTATCACAGCTTAGTGAATGCTGCCTATTCTGGGGAACTGGTCGTCGCCGGAGTGGCGGTTGATATTCGATCTCTGGAAGACCTCACGCGCAAATCAGAGATTTTGAGTGCATGTACGTTATGGCATCAGTTGGGCGTCTTGTCAGGGCGATCGCCCAAAAAGCAACCATCACCTTCCTCAAAGACTGCATCTCCAAGTTCCGAACGCCTTCAACCTGTTAAAGACTTTCTGTTAGATGTTATGAAAACTCAACGGCTCATGGGACGACAGGTGATGGTGCAAACCGCGCTAAACCAGTTTAAACACCCCTCTCAAAAGCAGGTGAATCAGCTAATTCAGCAATTGTGCAATGAAGAACGAATGCAGATTCTCGACCCAACAGCCAAGTTAGATGAGCAGCTCATTTGTCTCACGCCACCGCCTTAAGACCAGACTATCGATGCGGGTTTCTCTACTCGTCAGGGAGCCTAATCGGATAGGATTAGACAAAAGGCAGAAGGCAGAAGGCAGAAGGCAGAGGGCAGAAGGCTAAAGATCAACACTTGCTACCGGTT
>DBGGTD010000645.1:0-7221 GCA_051162585.1 Elainellaceae cyanobacterium | reverse complement strand
GATGAACCAAGCGATCGCAAAGTTCATCAACGCCCAATGGTGCGTCTTGGTGGAGTTTCTATCTTTATCGGAAGCTTGACGGCATTGCTAATCGTTTGGGCTATGGGGGGGTTTGGCATTTTGCCTCCTCATAAGGAGTATGAAATTTGGGGGGTCACGATTGGCGGGCTCGCCTTCTTTCTAATTGGGCTGGCCGATGATTTATTTGGGTTATCTCCCGCGTCTCGCCTGTTGATGCAGATGGCGATCGCTGCATGTGCCTGGCAAGTTGGCGTACAAATCGAGTTTCTCACCATTCCATTTATAGGATTAATTCCTCTCCCTGTATGGTTGAGCTTGCCCATTACCATCATCTGGCTAGTTGGCATGACCAACGCCATCAACTGGATTGACGGATTAGACGGATTGGCGGCTGGGGTGTCTGGCATTGCGGCTGTTGTCATGTTGATGGTCAGCCTCTACATGAATCAGCCCGCTGCTGCCCTGATTGCGGCTGCCCTTGCAGGTGGAGCGCTTGGGTTTCTTCGCTATAACTTTAATCCAGCTCAAATCTTCATGGGTGATGGAGGGGCCTATTACATTGGGTTCACGCTAGCTGGAGTCAGCGTTATCGGGTTGATTAAAAGCGTCACTACGGTTGCCGTATTATTGCCCTACCTGATTTTGGCAGTGCCAATTTTAGACATGTCAGCCGTGATCTTGGATCGGCTCCGACACGGAAAATCGCCCTTTGTTGCCGATAATCGTCACCTCCACCATCGATTGCTAAACGCGGGTTTGTCGCATCGATTGACCGTTTTATTTATTTACTCACTGACGCTTTGGGTGGGGAGTTTAGCTGTCGCGTTTGCTGGTGTACCGAGCGGTTTAGTGTATGCATTAGCGGCAACGGCTTTATTAAGCTACACCGGGTGGAAAGCTCGAAAACATGCCCGCCAGCAATAAGAATCTGCATAAAATTCTATGAATGTAAGTGCTGAAATCATCTGCGTGGGGACTGAGCTTCTTCTAGGCGAGATTTTGAATAGCAATGCTCAGTTCCTAGCCCAAGAACTCGCCCAACTCGGCATTTCCCACTATTATCAAACCGTAGTAGGAGACAACCCGCTCCGCTTGAAGAAAGTCATTGCAACAGCATGCGAGCGATCGCGCCTGCTGATATTTACAGGGGGGCTTGGTCCGACACCTGACGACCTTACCACCGAAACCATTGCCGATTTTTTCGGAGTTCCGTTGGTTGAGCGCGCCGAAATTTTAGAGGATATTGCTCGCAAATACGCGCATCGGGGTTGGATTGTCTCGCCTAGTAATCGAAAACAGGCGCTACTTCCAGACGGGGCTGATATTCTTCCCAATCCGCAAGGAAGTGCGCCAGGTATGATTTGGACACCGCGACCTGGGTTGACGATTCTTACGTTTCCGGGCGTTCCTAGCGAAATGCAAACCATGTGGCAGCAGACCGCAGTTCCGTATTTGCAGCGTCAGGGATGGGGCAACAGCACGATTTATAGCCGGACTCTCAAATTCTGGGGAATCACAGAATCTGCGCTTGCCGAAAAAATTCAACCCTTTTTTGACCTCCAAAATCCAACTGTCGCGCCCTATGCAGGACAGGGAGAGGTGCGGCTACGCATTTCAGCACGGGCAGAATCATCCGAGATAGCACTTCAGATCATTCGTCCCGTCGAGCAAACGCTTCAAGACATTGGTGGAAAAGACTACTACGGTACAGACACTGACACCCTGGCCTCGGTAGTGGGTGACCTGCTGAGCAATGCCCAAGAAACCTTAGCCGTTGCTGAATCTTGTACGGGCGGAGGGCTCGGAGAACTACTCACGACGGTTTCAGGTAGCTCAAGCTATTTCAAAGGAGGCGTCATTGCCTATGCTAACGAGGTTAAGGAGGCATTATTGGGGGTCAATCGCGAGGATTTGCAAGCTCAGGGGGCCGTCAGTGACGTCGTGGCTCAGCAGATGGCCAAGGGGGTGTGCGATCGCCTCGGGACAACCTGGGGGCTCAGCATCACTGGCGTTGCCGGACCTACCGGTGGTACCTCTACTAAACCCGTGGGCTTAGTTTATATTGGGCTAGCAGGCGCACATGGCGTAGTAACGAGCACGGCACATCAGTTTGGGGGATTGCGTGGGCGAGAGTGGGTTCGCTGGATGAGTGCATGCACTGCACTAGACTTGCTCAGGCGTCAAGTCTTAACCAACCGTAAATATTGATCGCGTAACCTTGATCATTTCCTCTAATTAGTTATTATGAAGAAGAGACGACAAAGTGTTAGCTACCTAACTTTCTAGCTGGGTTTTTTTAAAAACTCTTAAATGCTTCCTGGCTTAAGTAAAGGAGTAAGTATTTCAATGGATTATCTTGACGGCATACTTGACAAGCTTAAAGACTGGGTTCGCAAGCTGCTTGATGCACTGCTGGGGCCAGAAGTTCAACCTGAATCTGAGCCAATCCCGATTCCAGTTCGAGAAGGGCAGCGTCGCCGTTAATCTGGTATGAACATAGCGTCGAGTGTTGCCAAACATACTTGTACTTCATGGACCTAACTTGAACCTGCTGGGTGTTAGACAGCCCGAGGTGTATGGGTCGACTACGCTAGACGATATTAATCAAATTTTGAGTGAGGATGCCTCATCCTTATCGATATCTCTCAGCTTTTTGCAGTCTAACCATGAAGGTCATCTGATTGATGCGATTCACGGCGCTCTGACAATTCATCAGGGGATACTCATTAATCCCGGTGCGTATACGCATACGAGTGTTGCTCTTCAAGATGCGATCGCATCGGTTGATGTACCGACGGTTGAGGTTCATCTCAGCAACATTTACCGCCGTGAAGCGTTCCGGCATCATTCGTACATTGCACCTGTTGCGATCGGCCAGATTAGCGGATTTGGTGTCGAAAGTTATCGGTTAGGTTTGCGCGCTCTTGCCAGCTATTTGAAGCTAGGCTAGATTGGCCTAGCAGGAGGCAGAGTCTAATAAAAAGCGAATGCCCAGTCGCGATTTAATTGTGGCTTAGGGTATTGGCTGAAAAATTAGTTGAAGCGGGGGTTAGTTCAGGTATCTGAGCTAGCTTTTTTGCGTTTATCGAGACATGTCTGTAAGCTCTGCTGGATCGGGTCTGTCAAATTTAGCGCTAGCTTCTAGGATTGGAAATAGGAATCGAGTCGTCCTATTCGTCGTATTACGATTGGGGGTAACTAACAGCCATGTTGAGCCAAACGCTTAATCAACTCAGGAATCTGTTTGCCGAAATGGATCGGGCATTAATTGCCTATTCAGGTGGGGTAGACAGCACCTTGGTTGCTAAGATTGCCTATGATGTGTTGGGCGATCGCGCGCTAGCGGTTACGGCCGAATCTCCGTCGCTGTTACCTGATGATCTGGAAGATGCCCGAATTCAGGCTGCAACCATTGGCATTTCTCATGAGATCGTTCGCACCCATGAGATGGATAACCCCAATTACACCTCAAATCCAGTCAATCGATGCTATTTCTGCAAGAGCGAACTTCATGATACTCTCAAGCCCCTAGCACTCAAACGCGGCTATCCCTATGTGATTGACGGCGTTAATGCAGATGACTTATCTGATTATCGTCCGGGTATTCAGGCCGCGAAAGAACGAGGAGGGCGATCGCCCTTAGCGGAAGTTGGCGTGACGAAGCTAGAGGTTCGACAGCTCTCGAAAGAACTGGGACTGCTCTGGTGGGATAAACCCGCTCAACCGTGTCTGAGTTCTCGGTTTCCGTATGGTGAGGAGATCACGGTGGGGAAACTTCAGCGTGTCGGACAAGCCGAGCGCCATCTCCGTAGCTTGGGCATAACGAATCTTCGGGTTCGATCAGAAGGCGATACGGCGCGGATCGAGGTGCCGCCTGAGCAAATCAAAGAATTTGTCCTGACTGCCAACTTGCCTGCATTAGTCGAACAGTTGCAAACCTATGGCTTTTTGTATGTCACGCTTGACTTAGAAGGATACCAGAGCGGTAAGCTTAATCGGGCAATTCAGCACTCGTTATCGGATAACGCGACGAACGGCGACGATCTAGCGACTGCTATTAGAGGGTGAGTGGATGCCCACGACTTCACGAACTCGATAAATCGGTCGTCCCTGAGATTCGTGGTATGTTCGCATGAGTAGCTCTGCGAGAAGCCCGAAGCTAAAGAGCTGAAGCCCGCCTAACACTAATAAAATCGCCAAAATCAAGAGGGGGCGATCGCCAATGCTTTGTCCCAAGCCAATCTTTAAAAACGTAAGGTAGATTCCTAGGAAGAGACCCAATACGATCGCCCCAACCCCAAATAGCCCAAATACATGCATCGGGCGGGTCAAAAATTTCTTCATAAAGAAAATGGTGAGCAGATCCATTAGCACACGAAATGTGCGCCCCAAACCGTATTTGCTCTTCCCAAATTGTCTAGCATGGTGGCTAACTGGAATCTCAGCAATGCGGGCTCCTTCGATAAAGGCTAAAGCCGGCAAAAATCGATGGAGCTCGCCATAGAGATTCATATCAGCAACCAGTTCTGCTCTGTATGCTTTGAGGGAACAGCCATAGTCATGAAGCTCAACTCCTGTGACTCGTCCGATTACCCAGTTAGCAATTTTGGAAGGCAGCAATCGGGTTAACGTGGCATCTTGGCGTTCTTTTCGCCAACCGCTTACCAAGTCATATCCGTCATCTAACTTGCCCAATAGTCGAGGAATATCGACGGGGTCGTTTTGCAAGTCGCCGTCAATCGTGATGATGACGCGCCCTGTTGCGTATTTAAAGCCGGCTGCCATTGCCGCCGTTTGACCATAATTACGACGAAACAATACGGCTTTTAAATCAGTGCGCTGGCTCGCTTTTTGCTTGAGAATCTCTGTCGAACCGTCTTGTGAGCCATCGTCAATACACACAATTTCATAGCTGATAGTGTGCTCTCGGAGCGCCGTCACGATCGCCTCCAACAATTTTGGGAAGCTTTCGACCTCATTATAAATCGGCACCACAATCGAGACGTCTGGCCGATCGGGTGTGATTCCTGATGGGTCTGGTTGATGGGACAAAAGGGTCGATATGCTCATGGTCGTTTGCAAATTAGCTCGATAAAACGCTTCGTAGAAGGGCTGCCATTATTACCGCGAGTGGTGCCATCGATGCACACTACGTGCTTTAAGATTCAAGATTACCAGACTGGCTAACAGGATCTTTTGCAAGCCTCCCATTCAACCGTTCGTCTAACCATGCCAAGCCAGCCCCCCCTGCTTCGGCTAACGTGCTAATCAACCGATATATGGCAACGCTACTCAAAATCAGCCCGGTTGAAAACTGGCCATCGAGTAGGGCGATCGCAGTCGCCTCAAACACGCCAATGCCACCGGGGGCGCCCGGAATCACCAATCCCAGTAGCCAAGCCATACTGAAGGCACTGATGAGCGCTGGGATATCACTTAATCCAATCGATTCTAATGCGAAGACGACCCACAAAAATCCTGCGCTGCGGAGCCCTAGAAACACTAATTCACCCAATAGAGGTCGCAGCGGATATTGTTGAATTTTCGGCGGCGCCGTAATTTCAGCGGGGCGATCGCTCGGTGGTGTACCAGTCTCAGGATTAGGTTTGGGTCTGGCGTATCCTTTAAGTTTCCCAACATAGCGAAGCAACACATTGAGAATCCGAGGATGAACAATTGCTAGCACACTCAAAAGTCCACCAATTTGTAAGGCAAGATTGCTTCGCTCGCCGCCGATTAACGCGACTAAAAGCGCTGCTGCTGCCATGAGTAACGGTTCAAGCAGCACGCTTAACGTTGATGCTTCAGTAGAATATCCGGCTGCTTTCGATGCCGAGACTCGACCATAAAAATGCCATACATTGCCAGGCAAATATTTAGCGATGTTGGTTTTGAGATAGACCAGAATGCCCCACACTCCTGAAGCGGGCTGATGAAGGTCTCGCAATATCAAACTCCAGACCCAACCAGACCAAATGTGGGCAAGCAGGGTTGTGCCCAGGGCGATCGCCAGACACGCCCAACCGCTTGAATCAATGCGAATGGAGGCAACGTCTTCCCAGTGAGTTAGTAGGGTGTCTATTAGAAAAAATAGCGTGCCACCTAAGATTGCCCAACGGAGATAAGGCTTCAGGCGTTTTACAAGGGGTTGAATCGTTGCCCACACCGACTGCTTTCTGTTCATTCACATTTCCTAGCGACCTACAGCAGTTTAGACTCCATTGATCAAAATTGGACACTATCGCGATCGCCGGCTGCCAAACATTCGCGCATAGACATAGGTAAAGGCACTTCCCCAAAAAAATAGCTGACACGTCAAATATAGCCACAGCATAAGCACCATCACACCGCCGACCACTCCATAAGACTGAAAATGGCTTCCAATATGAATCACGCTGTTACTGACTAACTGCTGTAGCCCAACCAGCAAAGCCGTGGTAATCAACGCGCCCAACCACACATCACCCCACGCAACTCGGGTTGCCGGAAGAATCTTAAACAAAATCATGATAACTAGCGCCAGCAGTAAGAAAGACGAGGTGAGCTGCAAAATGTTGATAAGTAGAGCCTCATCGATCTTAATAAACGTGATCTGATCGCTGAAATTTCGAAGAATTCTCAAAATAACTTTGACCGCGATGTTCGACATTAGCGATAAAAACAGCAAAGCCGATGAGCTGAGTACCAGAATAAAAGACGTGATCCTGCGACGAACAAAATTCATCACCAGAGATATCAAATTCTCTTGGTTGGGTCGTTCTTCTGACACTTTCCAGATAATGTCTAAATCTCGCTTGAGCGCGCCAAAGACTCCGCTTGCAGTAAAGAGCAATAGTGAAAAGCCTACAATTCCAGCACCTACGCTGCTTTCATTTAGACTCAGCAACGTATTTTCAACGATGGCATAGGCATCAGGCGGCAATGATTCTTGCGTTAGGCTCAGAATCTCATTGTATGCGTCTGTATTGGGTCCGGTTAGAAAGCCAAAAACACTCAGCGCCACTAGAAAGGTTGGGAAAATGGAAAATAAGGCATAGTATGCTAGAGCAGCACCCATCTCTAGACATCTTTCTTGCTGCCACTTCAGGAATGTGCGAAAAAATAATTGAACAATTTTAGATTGGGCAATCTGTGTCTTGAAGAATTCAATCACAGGTGATTTACTCAGCAATGGTTGATTAGATTTTGAATGGTTAGCAA
>DBGGTD010000644.1:0-7678 GCA_051162585.1 Elainellaceae cyanobacterium | reverse complement strand
TTGTCCAAACTCTATTTGTCATTATGAGTCACATCCACGAGTTACATCCCGAATTTTCTGGCTATTTTGCTGATTACGCCTCTTTTTACAGCACTTCACACGACGTATGATGTGAACTTAACTGAATAATTCTCCCGAAAAATGCCTGAAAACAAGAATCCTTACTGTATAAACAAAAAGAGGATAATTAGCTAGACCACCGTTTAGCTGGGTTTACCATCTCTGTCGTTTGATTTCCAGCCGATCTCCTGTCTAGCCCTATCGGGCAAGGCGCTTAATTGGTTGTGTAACTTCAAAATCGATTGGTTACATTTAGATTTATTTAGTAAAGTTTACAGGGCTCAAACAGTCTGGTGCATAGAGAAATCTACCCAGACGGTCGAAGCCGAATCAGATGTAGATGTTAACCTAGTGTTTACTGTGCTCTAGCGGCTAATGCTGAGCGGAAAATTCCGCTGGAAGGTAGGTTCTATGAATTCCTCCGAGAATGGGTTTTCTCAACCGTCTACGTCAGCTTCATCCTCTGCTAATCAGCCCGACACTCGGCCTGACCGATCGCCGTCTTCGCCGAACGCTCTAGCAGAAACCGACATGGATCAGCATTCACACCAATCAACCGACATGCTCTCTTCCGCTTCTCCGTCTACCTCAGAAACGGCATCGTCTCAGACATCTTCTTCTAAAGACGTGACAACTTCCCAAACCAACAATCCATCGCCCGACTCATCGGACATTCCTCGTCAGCAACCGATCCCCCCGGCGAGTGAGCCGATGCAGTATCGAGCCATTGGCTTAATGAAAGGAAAGTATATAGCCTCAGACGAACAGTTTACCCGGGGCCAGATGGAAACTGAAGATGGTTATCCTATTGATGCGGTTCTTCTGGGGCGGGTGATGAGCCTAGTTAAGAAACATTTAGACCTAGACCAGCCCCATTTATGGGTCGTCTATCCTCGAACTCGGAACAAAGACGAACAGCTTCATGTTCAGGTTGTCGGAGTTTGGGAACCCGAAAACTTGAATAAGGATGCCTCTGATGATATCGACGCCCTCTCTAATGAAGACCTTTCAGAGGATGCCTCCGATGGAGACGAGAGCCAGCCTGAAGAGGGGCAACCTAGTGAGGCAGCTCTAGGCCAGGCTGACACGACCTCAGAACAAGCAGACCCCGAACCGTCTGTCGAGGATACCTTAGATCAATCGTCAGCGCCGTCGATTCATGAGCGTGATATTGACAATCAGGACAGCGACATTCAAACAGACCAAAATGTCGTCAAAGATTCATCTAGTGAAGAATCTTCCAAGCCAGCGATTCCAGAGCTTAAGCGCCCCCCAGCCAAGCCAAGCGCCATGCCTGAAAAACCCATCGCGTTGCAATCTAATGTCTCAATGCCTCCCAAAGTTGAGGATGGATATTTCTCAATTCGAGGAGAAGTGGTTAAGCAGTCTAAAGAAGACGACGAAATCAAGGTCAAAATTTGTCAAGCTCCCCGCCACGGCACCAAGCCAGCTAAGACATTTAATCTGACCTTAAAGGGGACTCTTGACAGGAAAGCGATTGGCTATTTCTGGGACTTGCACGTTCAACGAGAAGGCAATGATTTGGTAGTGCAAGACGGCATGATGATTGGCTTAGTGCCTCCCAGTAAACGGAGCGGAAAATCCCGTCGTGGTGGTGCCAGTGGCCCTGGTAGAGTCGGCGGCAAGAGAGGAGGTTCCTACAAGGGTAAGCCTAGTCGTCCTAATAAGCGCTTCCGGAGCGGTCCTCGCGATGGTCAGCAGCCTGGCGATCGCCCCTCATCAGGTCGTAGTTCACCGACAGCACGCCCAGTCAAACGTCGGCAAAATGATTCTCAATCTACTCCAGAGTAATTTGAGTGCTCCATCGATCTTGGGCGACAAATATTCGATCCATTGGGATGGGGGCGATCGGTTCTGTGAGCCGGAAAGAGCCTGCTTGAATCCACTGCTTTAGCTCAACGGCAATCTGTCGAGACAGATAAATGCTAGTCAGGGGAGCTGTGCGAATGGTTTTGCCGTCAATGGTGATTCGCCCTGACTTGAGCTGAGCATAACTGACCAGCCCAAACGTAGGACGCACTCGCCGGGGAATCGAAAAATCAACGACCGGGGCAACTAAATCTCGGTCGTAGACAGAACAATGGCGCACAACCTCCTCTGTGAGAACGGGGAGAGGCACGCCAATTCCTAGCATCAAAGACGGACCGTATCCCTTGAAATAACACCCCCGAACCCATCGAGCCGTCATTTGTTTTGCATCGCCAATCAGCGCTAAGGTCGCAGCGGGTCCAATGGGGGTCTGATTGGGGAGTCGTTTTTGGAGTGGAAAGTGCTGAGTCCCTTCCCACGCGACATATCCAATGCCTCCGCCCATAAAGATTCGCGTTCCAATGCCGATCAGGTTTAGTTCAGGATCATTGAGTAAGGGCGAGATCGCGCCCGAATTGGAATAGACGGCATTGCCTAAGCGTGGTTGCAACGGTCCCAAATAGGTATACAAAGGGCGATCGCCCCCGTTCACGCCAACTATAAAATTCTGATATAAATTTCGAGGATTAAATAAATAGAATTGATTAATGGTGTCTTGAGTAATCGTCGTTTCAAAGGATGCTCGGGCGTAGCAGTCTGTTACTTGACCAATGGCTCGTAGGCGCACCTGCTTTCCAGCAACCAGGTCTGCAATCACGTGCCCTCCCCCCCGTTCCCGTGATTCATCTGATAAATCTGGAACATCCGCGATTCCAGAATATTCAGCAGACTGAGTCGCTCCAATATACAAATCAACAGCTCCAAAGCCTGAGTATGCCAGTACGCCATCCATCCAGCACTGCCGAATTTTGATGGGAGGATCGGTGTGCCCCAAATTCAAAATGGCCCCCGATGACTCCATGGGTTCAAACGTCCCTGTGGTGATCACGTCCACCTCGCGAGCCGTTTGGGACACACCAACCTCTGCCACTCGCGCCTTTAGTTCTTCGACCGTCAGGACCGTGGCTTTTTGACGCTCAATTTTCTCATTAATATCTGCAATCGTACGGATGGGCATGGGCTGAACTAAACCAGTGGATTGGCAGCTACTCGGGTAAGCTTTGAGATACTACTGCTCGTGGTTCTGAACTCGCCAACTCAGCAGAACCGCCATTATCATACTAGGCAGTAAGACAATCGAGATTGCAGTAGCAGGAGTTGCCGGAATATTGAGATACGGTGCAGCATATTTAATGGCGATCGCTGCAATGGTCGAAATTCCTAAAATTTTGAGTATAAATCCGATATTCTTACCCATTAGCTCCCTACTATATTCAACAGCCCGTTCAACAGTGAGTATCTTCTACTTGCTTGCGATGTACCCAAATTGTTGACAGACGAGTAAAAACTCCGTCCTCTAACCCACCACGAATTATAGCCTTACGCTCTCGCGTTAGAACATTGAGCGTATAGCGTCTATAGCCTTACGCTCTCGCGTTAGGACGTTAAACGTGTGTAGAATCCGCGCGGCGCGCGGGTTCTACACACAAACCTGAGTCCGTAGGGCTATATAACCGCACTTAAGCGCATACCGCTACATACATCTCGGACAAAAGTTAGCAAAAAAGCATCCCTACGGCGTAGGGATGCTTTTATAAATTGGCTTTTGAGAGCGCTACAGGTTAACGCTAATGGCCTAGCGCTAGGCCACTAATGCTACCTTGGCTCAATCTCTCAAGCTCTGCCTTACTGAACCCACGCACCACGATACTTCAGACGAATCCCAGGGTGCTGATCAGGAGCATTCACTGGTTTCCTCATTTTGTACGTTGCTCCACGATAATGCTCGACAACTTCGCTTTCTGTGGTTTCTAGCGCTGCAGGGGAGCGGTCGTAGGTAACTCCACGATAATGTAATGACATAAGAAATCGCCTCTCGATTACGACAGAAGTAATGAATCGCGTTCCTTCGGGATTAACCCCTACTTCCGTCTCCTATTTGCCTCTGATTGTAAATTTCTTCGAAATATAGACTCTTTGCAACAGAAGCGAGAGGAGATGAACGATTTATTTCTGTATCTATTGTTACGGAAATTGGAGTAAGTTGTCAAGGTGCCTTAAATTAACTTCTGTGACATTAGGGGTAGAGGCATGACTTGGACTTGCAAATTGCTATATGGCCCTACGGGTTCAGGTTTGTATGTAGAACCCGCGCTCAGCGTCCTAACGCAAGAGCGTTAGGCTATAAATCTAGATTGATTGGGAATCTTGAAAACTTTAAGTAATCCCACTGAGTCGATGTGAATGAGAAATGCTAGATTAAAAAAGTTGCATTTATAAGGTTGCGTAGACCGTTGAATCGCTATCCCCATGTTGAGTATCCCTGGAAACCGCTTTGGTTTCTGGAGATGAATCTAAAGCGAAGACGCCTGTGCGACCCTGCTCTATCTTGGGTAGACCGATGCGAGGCGCCCAGTATAGGCTGATCGATCTGCAAGTCTGAGTTTGCAGGATTTGATGCATGATGCTGACGTTTTAGCCCGATATGCATCACCGTGTCCCTCTCAAACTGGATCGATCAGAGTTTGAAGAATTTAGCCCGTAATTTAGATGTTCCTGGTTGCGCTGTCATATGTCGTGTGGCAGTTCGATGGCGTGGGTTGGTCCAATATTGCCCATGTCTAGGGCGATCGTTCTGCTGAGGAAAAGCCCCAGACTTTGAGCTTGGCGGAGTCATGTTGAATGCCGTGTCTGTACGGTGGGCTTCCATTTGAGCATTGTTTTAGCCCACGATTCCGAATTAATAAGTGGCTTGATGACAATCCCTCTACCGGCAGAGTTGATTTCTATCGGCAACGTTGATCACGTAAGTTAGCCCGCAACGTCACCAGCTATCTATCTTCTAGGTCCTCAAGCATGCGAGTTTGAATCGTGGAGACGGCTCTCGTCTCCTATAGACCCCAACCGCCTGACGCTCAACTTGATACCCAACTTGATCTCGATATCTACGATAGGAGTCTTTCAATGTCTAAATTGCCTAGCCGCAAAATCGCGCCTAATCCAATTTCCGCTAATGTCAGCGTGGTTGATTTGATTGATCACTATTTCACAGCCTATAACTCGGCTCGCCTGCGGGAAATCTGTCATCTGCTGAGTCGAGATGTGATGAGAGAAGGCGTTACCGTGGGGCTGAGCTTGTCTGGCGCGATGACGCCTGCGGGATATGGAATTTCTGTGCTTGCACCGCTAATGCGGAGTGGCATGGTCGATTGGATCATCAGCACCGGAGCCAATCTTTATCACGATATTCACTACGGGCTGGGGCTCGATTTATACTCTAGCCATCCATTTGTAGATGATGTCAAACTTCGGCAAGAAGGCCGTATTCGCATTTATGACATCGTATTCGGCTACGATGTTTTGTTAGAAACTGATGCGTTTATTCGCAGCGTGCTTAAGGCTGAGCCCTTCCAAAAACGCATGGGAACGGCGGAGTTTCACTATTTATTAGGGCAGGCAGTGCATCAAGTTGAGCAGCAGATTGGGGTGAAAAACTCTAGTTTGCTGGCAACTGCGTATGAGTGTGGCGTCCCGATTTATACGTCATCCCCTGGGGATAGCTCGATTGGGATGAATGTTGCAGCGTTGGCGCTAGAAGGCTCCAAACTGGTCATTGACCCATCCATCGATGTTAATGAGACAGCGGCGATCGCCTACGGTGCACGACAGATAGATGCACCAGACGGAGAAGGAAAGAGTGCTGCTATCATCATCGGCGGCGGAAGTCCTAAAAACTTTCTCTTACAAACTCAGCCTCAAATCCATGAGGTGCTAGGGCTTGAAGAACGCGGATATGAATACTTTATTCAAATCACGGATGCCCGACCTGACACGGGCGGTTTGTCGGGGGCGACTCCGAGCGAAGCTGTAAGCTGGGGAAAAGTTGACCCAGATGAACTTCCCAGCACAATTGTGTGCTATACCGATAACACGATTGCGTTGCCTATTTTGACGGCATATGTCATCAACCAGTGCCCGCCCAGACCTTTGAAGCGCTTGTATGAGCGTCGTGAAGAATTGCTCGAAACGCTTCGACGTGATTATTTAACCGCGCAAGCACAGCAATCTGAACGGTCTTTTATTCAACCGACTCCAGGGAACCCTGCCGCTGAGAGAGAACCGGTGGCGACTTATCCGTGTGGAACACCGATTCGCAAATAGCGGCATGAGCTTGTGTTAGGACGTTAAACGTGTATAGAGGCCCCCGCGGCGCGGGGGCCTCTATACGCAAACCTGAGCCCGTAGGGCTATAGTTTACAGCGGAGCATCTAAGCAATTTGGCTTCAATTCAAGGGCTCGATTATAGGAGGCAAGTGCTTCTCCAAATTGCTGGAGTTCTTCAAGAACCTTGCCCCGGTTATACCAGGCTAGGTGATAATCTTCCTTGCTTTGAATAACCCGATCATAAGCGTCGAGTGCCTGCGGATAGTGATGCAATTGGGCAAGCGCAAACCCTTTACCAAACCAGGCTAGATAATGCTCAGAAGAAATGGCGATCGCCCGTTCGTACCACGAAATCGCCTCCTGATACTGATATCGCAGAAATGACGCATTGCCCCGTTTCATATAGGCTTCGACGGTTTCTTCATGCCCCGTCAGCATATCTGCCTTGACTAATTCAGACGGAATATCGTCAGGCATTAAATTTAAATCATGAGCCTCCACGGGGTCATTGTTTGCCAACCGTTGCGAATCATCAAAATCATGCGAATCATCAAAATCAGAAGTTTCGTCCTTCGTCAACGTATTCGGATCGCATGAACCTAGCAATTTAGCCTCCGGTTCAGCCTCAATGCCTGATGGGTGATCCAAATATTCTGCTGACTCTTCCTGCGTCGATACCTGTTGGCTCGACCATACAGCTAGTTCGTTGCTAGTTATCAAGTCTTGGACAGAGGTAGCCGAGTCATCGGCTAAAGTCCCAGTCGTAATCTTAATTGGGCAGCTCGTTGCTACAGAATTTTGTTCCAATCCAGAGGAAAGCGATTTGGATTCACGGCTGCTTCCCGATTCGAGGGCAGGTCGAGGGGCACTAAAACGGGAGAAATTTTGAATGACGCGCTGATTTTCTAATACTTCTAGCGTCAGAGACGAGGGATAATCAGACGAGTGATGAAATAGTTGAATTTGGAGCTGCTCTAAATCACGCTTTAATTTAGATGATTGATCTTGCAAATCAGTTAATTTTTGCTCAACCCGTTGTTCTTCATCGTGGAGTTGATGAGTGGCTTCATCGGCAATCTTTTTACCATTACGATAGAACAAAAGCGCTAATAGCCCAATCATGGCTGGCAAAATGATGATTAGCTCAGCGCTGAGAACTTTAAGTAAATCAAGGGTTAGTCCAAATTTTTGGTCGAGTTTAGATTGAAATGTATTTTCAATCGCGCTGCTTTCTTGAACAACATCCTCAATCAAATGCTGTAGCTTATAGGGATGCTCTTCTAGAAAACCCAACATGAGTGACTCTTGTGCCGGAGGCGATAACTCGGGCGGCACAGGCAATGATAGAGACGGATGGGGCGAAACAATAAAGATCCCGCCCATCAGAATTACGGTACAAAGCGTGATGAATAGGCCCTTTCCTTTCGCTCTCACTTGCAAATCAGCGGCAAGTGCTGCAACTAAA
>DBGGTD010000643.1:0-7024 GCA_051162585.1 Elainellaceae cyanobacterium | reverse complement strand
GCGCTTGAAAATGTTGAAACCGTGCTAAAAATTCAGGGCATTCGAGAAAACATTGCCCGACGAGAAGCACTCGAACTTCTACAAGCCGTTGGGTTAGGCGATCGCGCCAATCATCTCCCCCGACAGCTTTCCGGGGGGCAGCAGCAGCGAGTTGCCGTTGCGCGATCGATGGTAGGCAGCCCACCCATCATCATCGCCGATGAACCCACCGCCTCCCTCGATTCTAAAAATGGACAGCTCGTTGTCGAATCGATGCGCCGTCTTGCTAAAGAAAAAAGCTGCACGGTACTGATCGCCACCCACGACTCACGCATCTTAGACTTGGCAGATCGAGTGTCTCATTTGCGGGACGGCGTCCTATTGAATGAGTTTGCGGGTTGAGCATAAACAATAGTCCTAGTGGCGTGGCACAACAGTATGACTTGACGCACCCTTGAATATGTGCGATCGCATTAACAAGTTGGCGACTGTTTTAAGATGTTTGCCGCTGTTTTGGCATGTCGAGGCATCACGTTAACAAGTTGGCCAATTGCAGTCAATTAGGAGAATGACAGACCCGCAAAGGCGCAGAGTACACGATAGAATGCTCACGATGCGCGCTGAGAACAAATTTCACCATGCCTGTGCCAACCTTAGTCAAAGAACATCGCTGCTTTGGTGGTTCTCTCGGTTTCTATACCCATCCGTCGGAGAGCTGTAAAGGAGACATGCGCTTTGCGGTCTATCTGCCTCCCCAAGCCCAATCTCAACCTGTTCCGATTCTCTATTTTCTCTCTGGGCTGACCTGCACCGAAGAAAATTTTATGGCGAAGTCAGGCGCGCAGCGCTATGCGGCAGAACACGGTGTCATGCTGGTCGCACCCGATACCAGCCCGCGTGATGCCGGAATCCCCGGTGAAGAAACCGATTGGGATTTTGGCACAGGTGCCGGATTTTATGTAGACGCGACGGTTGAGCCGTGGAGCCAATGCTATCGCATGTATAGCTACGTCACTGACGAATTGCCAAAGATCATCAAGGCGCACTTTCCCGCTGATCCCGATCGAGAAAGTATTTTTGGGCATTCGATGGGTGGGCATGGGGCGCTGATTTGTGCGCTCAAGAATGGCGATCGCTATCGGTCAGTCTCGGCGTTTGCCCCCATTTCGGCTCCGATGCGCTGCCCCTGGGGTCAGAAGGCATTCACAAATTATCTAGGTGTCGATCGGGAGACATGGAAAGCCTACGATGCCAGTGAGTTGGTTCTAACCTCCAACTATGGTCGTCCGATTTTAATTGACCAAGGTGCTGCCGACTCGTTCTTAGCAGACCAACAATTGCTTCCCGAGGTGTTTGAAGACGCCTGTAAAACCGCAGGGCAACCCGTCACCCTAAGAATGCAGCCTGGTTATGACCACAGCTATTATTTCATTTCGACATTTATGAGCGACCACATTCGCCATCACGCATCGGCACTCTGTTCTTAGGGGCTTGCGTAATCAATAACGCATCAGGCTCTGTACGGGCAAACGGGGGTCAACTTAAGCTGAAAATCACTTCTTGGGTAGGCTCAAAAGTGGCATGCCCGCGATCGCCGTTGTCTCTATCCCAATTTATCGCCGTACGCTCTCGCGTTAGGGCGTTACGCTAAACACATACGGCGCGGGGGCCTCTACACACAAAGCTAAGCCCGTAGGGCTATACATAAGGCTACCGACTTTGTAAATTACTAATAAATGCGTAATTGTCGTCAGGACGAACGAACTCGACGCGAGCTACAGTTGAGTTTCGAATATTGAATACCGTCCAGCTATTGATTACGTCGGTAACACTCCCATGACCCTGCCGAATTTTCTAATGATCGGTGCTATGAAGGCCGGCACCACGTCGTTGTATCGCTATCTCAAGCAGCATCCCCAGATTTTCATGAGCCCAGTTAAGGAGCCTAATTTCTTTGCGCTCGAAGGTGAAGCTCTGGATGACCCGCGAGTAAGCGTGACGGATATCAAAGCGTATCAGGCGTTATTCAACGGAGTAACTGATGAACTCGCAATCGGTGAGGCATCGGTTCGCTATCTCTACAGCCCCAAAGCGGCTGAGCGAATTCAGCACCATATTCCTGATGCGAAACTGATTGCGGTCTTGCGTGACCCGGTCGAGCGGGCATTTTCGGCGTACGTGTATCAATATAGTCGAGGCAGCGACCTGTCTCGCGATTTTGGCGAAGCTCTGCGCTTAGAACCTGAACGCATCCAGAAAAACTACGATTGTTGGTGGCACTACCAATCGATGGGATTTTACTATGCTCAGCTCAAACCTTACTATGAGCGGTTTGACCCGTCACAAATCAAGGTTTATCTGTATGAGGATGTGTGCGATCGCCTGCAAGATGTTGTCCAAAACATTTTTCAATTTCTGGGTGTAGATGATCAATTTAAGCCAGATTTACAAAAACGACACAACTCCACTCACATCCCCAAAAATCAGTCAATTCACAATTTTTTGACGAAACCGCATCCCGTCAAAGAGTTCATCAAGCCCTTATTTTCGCAAGCGCTTCGCTACAAAATCGTAAAAGGTTTGAGAACGCGGAATTTGACGCGGCACGATCAGTCTAGCCCCACCTCTCGAACTGTGATCTCACCCGAGATCAGAATTGAGCTAATCGAGGCATATCAAGATGATATTCTGAACCTACAAGAACTAATCCAGCGCGATCTTTCTAAATGGCTCACAAATTAATGTGACGCACAGCAATAAGCAGTGCGCCACGGCGCATATGCACCCCGGTCGAATTAGTTTAACGGTTTAGAGGAGCGCTCAACTGAATTACAAACGTCAACGGAGGTTTGTCTGAATCTTTGAGCTGTATTTCCAATGGATATGCATTGGGTTCAACATCAACGAGTTCTAAACTAATCCAACCTGGCGTGGATCGCTGTGCCGTAGATTGAGCATCTGGGCTGCGTAAATGAATTGTCCCCTGACATGGCAACTGTCCGTGCACCTTCAGTCTCGATCGGGGCTGAGACTGATATTCGGCTTCGATCACGATGGCACCGGCTGACGTAAGCCATTTTTGCTGCGATTTGGGTTGTTCAGGTGACACGACTAGACTCAAAGAGTCCATGATTTCGCGAGCAGCAACTAGCGAAAGTGCCATCTGTTGAATCGGATTAGCAGCATCATAATGATTCGGAAACTCTGCGGTAGCCGAACCCGATGATTCTAAGGCTGGAGCTGCTGCCGAGCGCAGATAATCCGATGAAATCACCAGCCCAGCGAGGTGATTTAGAGTTTGAGCACGCCCTGGGAAGAGGGGCTCAACGGCTTGAACGAGCCTCGCCCCTTGCCTTAGCGACGACTGCACAGCCTCCTGACATTGACTCAACAGGGTAGTTAATAGGGCGTCTGGCATCGGCACAGGAAGACTCAGGTTTTTAAGCTGGGTCGCCCAAAAATTGGCCGGAACCAATTCTGAAACGGGAAGGTCTGAATACTCAGCTTCGTAGTCGCAAACCTCACTCTCCCAGGGGAAAAGGGGAGGATTGCTCTCGATTTCGGCTTGTAGCCGACGTTTTAACAGAGCATAAAAACGGTCTTGCACAGCAGGTATATCTCCCAATTCAAATAACAAATCTCCCTCAACAAGCCGAGACTTTGAGGAAAGAGAAGATGTATTGCTGAATTGAGCCAGCATGTCGCTGATCTCATCAGCAGATAACGAATCTAAGCCATTGAATTCTGAACCCGAATATCCCGATTGACCTGACCCAGTCTCTAGGTCAGATATTTCCCCTGATGGCGTTGCGTTGGATGGGCTTGGGTCCTGAATTAGCCAAAAAATTAGATTCTTGACGGCTTCTACGTCTCTATTCATCGGTTGATACCCCTGCTCCGGATACTAAATTATTCCGAATTTCCCAGGCTTGTTCCAACAGTTTTGACCATTGTTTCTGCAATTGAGTTGTGGTGCAACCCACTTCTTGGGCGATCGCCCCATCGGGTACTCCTTGTTGTTTTAGACGCAAAATGTCACTCTGTTGCCGTGTGAGTCGTGATTTCAAGAATTTCCATTGCTGCGGTGTCAGCCCAAAATTCCGCTCTAAATCAGCTTCTAACCACTGATGCACCAACTCCCAATGGTGAGACAGCGCAAATCGAATCAGGTGATATTTAAATCGCTGCTGTAGATAATCACGCTGCCGAGGCGTTAAGCCGAGAATAGTTTCGATTTCATTGGCGGGCAGATCTTTCAATCGCAAGGTAAAGTAATCGGCGCAGTCTTCTTGCTGCCGTTCTTCCAGATACGTCATCAATTCACTGACAACCGTATGCCTGAGGGTATCTTCAGACGGTTCGGGCTCTTGAGCCACCATTTGCTCTCGAACCTGCTGAACAGAGGCCGTATTCCAGCTACTATCTGACTCGCTCGATGTTCCTTCAGCCGCTTGTTCCATATCGACAGTCGTCTCTGGAGGCTGTTGCTTTGAGAAAGTTTGAGCTCTCAGAATAATAAGCTGCTGGCTGCGCCGTCCTGGCAGAGGAATTCGGCGTTTACCATATCGCTCTGTAAATGCCATATACTCTGCTAGCTCTAGCAAAGAACGAGGCCGATACGTCGACGGCATTTGGTTTTCTCGGCGAAAGGCATTAAGAGATTCGATGTAAAACCCCTGAAGAAAATCTTCAATCAAGTTTAATCGGGCTTGATAGCTCGACTGGACTTGAGGCGGCGTAATATATCGATACACCACGGCGCTCAGGGTGCTGTGTAATTCGACTCGCCCTCGACGAGATCCGAGCCGATAATACTTTAAGCATTGTTTTAGGCGATGCTTCGCAAGGGTAATGAGCCATGATTCGACATCACCAGAATCTTGAATGCGTTTACTCTCCGAACAAATCCGGCTGACTTCGTCGGTTACTCGATTTGCAATATCCCGACGATGCTGTTCGGACGCTTGGGTGGACTGGGTTAACTCGGTGAACAATAGCTTGAAAATCGCTTCCACGACCTAGATTGGTCTCCCCCTGATGGTGAACTTGGTTTTCACGACGCTAACACATCGACTAGAGTCAGGCTGAAATAAACACCATGTCGGTCTAGACTGGGCTAGTACACCCTGAGTGTGTTGTCTATTTGAGAACTCTAGTCCAATGATAGAAATCGATCGGCAGATCCAAGCCCTGATTGATGATGCACCGCAGGATGGGACTACGCCTAATCTTGTCAAGGCGATCGCTCCTGCTCTTAAACTCATTGCCGAGCAACTAAAGCACCCTCAATATTATGTTTTACAGACGCTCGACCATGGATGGGTCTTGACTACTCTACAGCAGCGTGATCAACCCTCGGTAGAAAAGAATATCATTTATGCTTTTCCTACTTTAGAGGATGTTGCTGCTCATCGGCATCCCTCAGATGATCCTCAGATTGTTGCGTTGCCAGTTCCAGTGACTCATATCTTGTTTCAGATTTTGGCAATGAAAACGGTCTACAGCGTGATTTTCTTTGACATTCCGGGTAACACTCAAAGCGGCATCGAGATCACTCGAAGTAATCTTCAGCACATTATTCACCTGAGTCTTCAAAAGACCCGGACAACTCGTCAACCTCCTCCAGATATCGCCTAGATTGCTTCCAGCCTCTAGTCCAGAGCGTCTCTCTAGGCGATCGCCCTATTTGGATGTAGGCAATACCGAGATCAATAAAGTCGTCGTAAGACGTAATCGGCTAGCTCGATCAAAGCTTGGCGAGGTTCTGATGGAGACAAATCTTTGATCTGCTCCACAGCAAGCTGAGCGTGTTCGGTTGCCAAATTACGAGCGCGCTGAATGCCTTCGCTACCTTGAATGAGGGCGATCGCTTCATCTAGATCAGCGGGTTGAGAAAACTCTCGCTCAATCAAGGCTTCTAAATAAGGTTTTTCTTCAAGGGCGTACAACACAGGAGCCGTCAGATTTCCGCTCTTCAAGTCTGAGCCGGCCGGTTTTCCGAGAGATTCTGCCGACCCCGTGAAGTCTAAAATATCGTCTACGACTTGAAATGCTAAACCGATATGACGACCATATCTATATAAATCGACGGCCATTTCAGTAGAAACTCCACTCAATAGCCCAGCCGCCTTAGAGCTATTTGCAATCAGTGATGCAGTCTTGTAATAACTTTTTTCTAAATATGCTTCAATTGATAAGTCTGCATCAAATCGGTTTAGACCTTGCTGAATTTCGCCTTCAGCCAAATCCATAATGACTTCCGACAATAATTTAACAACCGCCAAGTTGTCTAAATTTGCTAAGTACCACGATGATTGGGCAAACAAAAAATCTCCCGCTAAGACGGCCACGCGATTCCCAAAATTGCTGTGAACCGTTGGCACACCCCGACGAGTTGCCGCTTCATCAACCACGTCATCGTGGACAAGACTCGCTGTATGAATCATCTCGGTAATTTCAGCCAAACGCCGATGCTTAGCGGTAATGTCTTGTCCTGGCATGGTCGCCCTGGAGATGAGCAACACGATGGCCGGTCGTAAACGCTTACCTCCGGCTCCAAACAGATGCTCTGCTGCGGCATATAAAATCGGATGACGCGCCCCAACAAGCTGCTTGAGGGTTTCTGTTAGCAGATGCAGATCTGCCTCAACAGGCGAAAATAAAGAAGTAACTGAGGTCATGGATAAGCCAACTCAGGCATCAAGTTACGAAATTTTACATATTTTATCCTTATTCTAAGCCAACCCCCGACATGTGGATGGTTGAAATCAATTGAATTCCTGAGGGAATATTTCTCACGACGGATTATCCATCGCCATAACAGTCAGGTGTCTTGGTTGAAATTCTTATAGGATTTACGCAATTCGCGATGGTTTCGCCCCCAATTCCATTGTCGCAAGCGAACACCGCTACAAATTGGGAAGCTTTAGATGGAAAAGTCCTTACAGATGAGGACTTTAGGGATCAAGAGTGCCCGTCTTCTCTTAGATAAACCTTAGATAAAGAGTGCAGCGGGCTAAAAATCAAATAATTCTCAGGAATAAAA
>DBGGTD010000642.1:0-9875 GCA_051162585.1 Elainellaceae cyanobacterium | reverse complement strand
TGACAAAGGCATGTACTGAAACTCGTCTGGAAGATGTAGCCATGAATTCTTTTACCTCCGTCTTAGTAAAACGGTTTGGGCGATCGCGCCGTGTATCGGTTAGTAATCGAGGATTTACTCTCACAGAACTACTCGTCACCATGCTGATTGCTGGCGGCATCATATCTGGATTGATGTACATGGTGATTGAGTTGCTCACCGCAGATCAGCGCGAAGCAACCCGAACTCAAACGCAGCAAGAAATGCAAATGGCGATGGACTATATTGGCGCTGAGCTTCGGGAAGCTGTCTATATCTATGAAGGGGCTTGCCTAAGTTCGACGGGGGAAGGAAATATCAACATGCCGAACGGAGACGCTGCGACAAACACGCCATCCTATTGCCCTGGCTTATATGACCACTTGCCAACGACATTAACCCCTGCTAGCAATAGCTATCCGATTCTTGCCTTTTGGAAGCAGCAAAAACTTCCAGCCTCGGTTCGCCAAGCCTGCACCGCAGGCAACGCTCTACCCGCCACTCCCTGCACATCAGGTCATTCATATGCGCTAGTCGTCTACTCACTGAATTCGTCAAATACTCAAGGAACATGGAGTGGCAGAGCACGAATTACCCGATATGTATTGTCTGAGTTCAATAACAATGGCACTCGCAATGTTGAGGATGCGGGATATGTCAATCCATCCGCATTCCGCAATAATTTCAAGAGTTGGCCCTTCTACCAAAGTACCGATGCATCGACGGGGCAGTTCTCCGGTGTGCCTACCAATCGTCAAACAAACCGGCCTGCAACAAATGGTAGTAACCCAGCCGTATTAGTTGATTTTGTCGATGACGGCAGCGGAGCGGCAGCAAGCCGTGTCAATACCAATGCGACATGTTTCAATGACGGAGACGCGACTCCAGAGATTGGTGAATATGTCAGAACATTCGATCCGGCCACATTTACGGGCGTAATAGCGAATGCTCCTGGTTTCTATGCCTGTGTGGGCGTTGATAGTGACACGACTCGAAATAGGGATGTCGTGTTATATGTTCGCGGCAATCCCTTTGGTCGACCTGGCGTAAGGCAAGATCCTCAGATGACCAGCGCATTGCCCACGCTCGAAACCCGCGTCTTAAGTCGCCCCGTGCTGAGTAAATCTCCTCAAGTCAACTAGCACCTTAAGACTCTGTCCTGGCTCACCATCATCCACTCATCGAAATCAGACTCATGCTGCATCGTTCTATTCTTCGCTCCTCTACTGCTGGCTTCACGATTCTTGAAGTGCTCGCGGTGGTTGTAATTATGGGTATTTTGGCAGCGATCGCTGCACCTGGATGGCTGTCTTTTATGAATCAAAGACGAGCGAACACAGCAAACGATCAGGTTTTGCAGCAAATTCGTTTCGCGCAAAGTGAAGCCCAGCGTACTCGACAAACAGAAACACTCGCATTCATTGCATCAGACGATTCTAATTCGGGACTGCCTGAACTGAGTCGAGATGGTATTCAATATGTGCTGGGTGAGGGAGAGTATAAGCCTGGAATGGTATCACTCACAGCGTTTACGCGCGAAGGAACTGCTCTAAATCAGCTAACCTTCAGCGCGAATGGAACGCTTGCACTCGATTATGAGACATCCATGCCGATCAAGGTTACAGTCGCTGCACCCGCTGGCTCAGACACGCGGCGATGTATCATCATTGAAACACTTCTAGGTGCAATTTATTTAGAGAAGAATGAGGCTTGCAATTAATTGGGCGTTTTCAGACTAGAATTTCAGTTTACAAATGTTTAATTACTATAGCGATCCTAAATCGCTTGTGAATTGTGTGTGAGCAGTGGGGCGGGCGCCCCACTGCTCACAACCCATCTGGGATTGCTATACAATATTGATTAACGTTTTTACATATTGATTCTTGAATATTTACGTTTAGTTGAGCTTGTCACTTGATGCGTAAACTTGTGTGATAAGTTACAGAAACAGATGTTAGGTAAACATTCTCAAGTTGTGAGATAAATTGGCGAGAAGTTTTGCCGCTGTGGTCTCTTGTTGCACATCGAAGGAGAGCGATGTCAGATGTGCAGACAGTTTGCTCACAACGATACAGGGTGGTGTGGAGTTTTTATCGCTTCCTCCACGTTATTACTACCAAGGGGGGACTAAACTTCCCACCAGAGCGGTCTGAGGTAGTAGACACCCCTCCTTTTTTGAATAGTGTTAATCTACACAATAATTGTGTGGTCTGGTTCTCGTAGCCATTGATACCTACAATTCAAGAGATGCCAGTCTTTAATGTAAATTGGCTACTCAACTACTTGCAGGTGCAGCAGATGCGTTGAGACACTGCCGAACTAGACGCGCAAGTTGCTCAGCACTGTTGGCGATCGCCATTTCCCCGGAGGCTTCTGCCATAGCATTTAATCGTTCGGGGGATTGAAACAGATTTAGGACTTTGGTTGTGAGAATATCTGGCGTTAGGTCTGCCTGACGACACACAATTGCTGCACTGGCTGCTGCGAAAATAGCAGCATTAAAGGTTTGGTGATCTTCAGCCGCATAAGGATACGGAATCAAAATCGACGGTGTTCGGGTTATTGCCAGTTCTGTCAAGGTGCCCGCGCCCGCGCGACTAATTGCGAGATTCGCCCGTTTGAGTAAGCGTGCCATGTCGGTATAGAAAGCCAAGGGAAAATATTGAGGATGGTTTAATTGCTTAATATCCGGGTCATTCTCGCCCGTTAGGTGAACGAGCCAGATTCCCTCTTCAAACCACTCAGGCGCGCATTTACGAATTAATTGATTAACGGCAACGGCCCCCTGGCTTCCTCCAATAACGACGATCAGGGGGACATCAGGTGGGATCGGTAAATCTGTGAGCAAATGGTCGTCTGTGCCACCGTCATGACGACTACGAAATTGCGATCGCACAGGGGTGCCAACGCAAACGGTTTTAGCTCTTGGCAAATATTGCACTGACGCATCAAATCCTAATGCAATCGCGGTACACCACGGGCTTAACCAGCGTGTGACTTTTCCAGGTAAGACATTAGACTCGTGCAAGATAGCAGGCAAGCCCAATGTTCGTGCGGCAATAATGGCAGGTGCAGCGATATACCCCCCTGTTGTCAGTACACCGTCAAAGCTGCCAGTTTGTAGGAGATATCTAACCTCAAGAATGGAAGCAGCAAATCGTCTAAGGGTTTGGAACGTCCTGAGTCCAAATCGTGTTTGAAATCCTTCTATCTCGATAATGTTCATGGGATAGCAGCCAGGAACAAGGCGTGTTTCTAGGCGATTAGAAACACCCAACCACTCAATCTGATAGTCTGAAAGTTGCTCAGCAGTGGCGATCGCTGGAAATAAATGTCCTCCTGTACCGCTTGCTGCAATGAGCAGTTTTTTTATATCAGCCAAAGATCAACTTCTCCACAAAATAGTCTGTCAGGGTTGCAAATAGGTGAATATGAGAAAGGTTGTTTTGCGCCAGGTTCTAAAGTTCGAGTTACCCTATAGTCACCTCACCTTGAACTAGATGAATTTCTCTAGAAAAGCAAATTGCCAGTCTCCAGGTGAGAAATTTTGTAACCGACAGGCTCGTGCCGTTATTTAGCTAATTACCCTATCATTTATGGTCAACTTTCCGAATCTAAAATCCCTAATCTTCTTAAATTTATCTAATTTGTGGAAGACATCTTGGCTGTTTTGTCTACATCGCAAGCCACGGCGGATGCTAATGCCGTGTCTTATGGTCGGAATGTCTTTGAGTTGGGCCGGCGGGGTTAATGCGCAATCCAGCAATGAGGTCAATGAGGTGAATCCTCCTGCTGAGATTGCTGAGGCATTATTGCAAATTGACACGGCTGCAAGTCAGGAAAATTTGGGTGATGTTCTAGAATTTTATAGCCCTGAGTTTACGACATCCGATGGTATGACCATTGACGCTTTGGAAGAAGCGTTAGAAGTATTCTGGGAGCGTTTCTCAAACCTGCGCTACGAGACTCAGTTAATATCTTGGGAGCAAGATGACGATTCACTTATCGTAGAAACCTTAACAACCATTACCGGAACTCAAGACTTGGCTGAGCATGAATTTGATTTAGTTGCCACGATTGAATCTCGTCAGCAGTTTGAGAATCAGAAGATTACTCGACAAGAAATTCTGTCAGAAACCAGTCAGATGACGAGTGGTGAAAATCCTCCTAGCGTGGATATGGTTTTGCCAGAACAAGTTGGAATCGGACAACGCTTTGCTTTAGATGCCATTGTTCTAGAACCTCTTGGAGACGATTTGCTGATTGGTGCTGCAATCGAAGAGCCTGTTCAACCATCCGGCTATATCGTCAGTGCCCCTGTTAATCTAGAAGTTTTGTCTGCAGGAGGGCTATTTAAAGTCGGTCAAGCACCCGCGATTCCTGAGAATCGATGGATATCCACAGTCATTATCCGCCAAGATGGCATCACGTTAAATAGTCAGAGATTGCAAGTCGTGAGCCAGAGTTCTACATCTACTGATACTGAATAGCCCCTTCCTCGCCATGATGTTTAATAGGCATGAGGCTCATCTCTGAGCTAAGCAGTAGATATTGAATGGGGGAATCATGGTTTCGATTCAAGGTCAGGTTGTGCTAATTACCGGCGCAAGTAGCGGTATTGGCAGGGCATGTGCGACTGCCTTTGTTAAAGGTGGTGCCAAAGTCATTTTGGTGGCTCGACGCAACGATCGCTTGGAGTTTCTTCTAGAAGACCTTAAACAGATCTCCGATACTCATCATTATGTAATTCAGCTTGACGTGCGCGATCGCCCCCAGGTCGAATCTGTCATTGGCAATCTTCCCAAACCTTGGTGCAACATTGACATTTTGGTTAATAATGCGGGGCTGAGTCGTGGCTTAGATAAGCTTCACGCAGGAGAGGTTCAGGATTGGGAGGAAATGATTGACACCAACGTGAAGGGGCTGCTCTATATGACTCGATCAGTGGTTCCTGGGATGGTGAGTCAAGGAAGGGGGCACGTCATCAATATTGGCTCTATTGCTGGGCATCAAACCTATCCTAATGGAAATGTCTATTGTGCAACTAAAGCTGCTGTTCGGACGCTTTCAGAAGGGCTGAAAATGGATTTGCTCGGCACTCCTATTCGAGTTAGTTCCGTGGATCCAGGGCTTGTCGAGACAGAATTCAGCGATGTTCGGTTCCACGGCGATGCGGAGAGAGCCAAAACCGTCTATAGCGGCATGACTCCCCTGACGGGAGAGGATATTGCCGACATCGTGTTCTTTTGTGCGACTCGCCCATCTCACGTCAATATCAGTAACGTGTTAGTCATTCCGACCGATCAATCAAGCGCGACGATGGTGCATCGGCGTAACTAGATGAATTCCATTAAAATCGAACACCAACGCCCCCTTGGAGAGCTGCTGCTGTGCCATTACCTTCCCGATACGCGTCAAACGCGATAATGGCATTCCCGAATACAACAAGTCGACTATTTGGCAGAGCATAGTCGATACCAGGTTGGAGCACAAAAGCCGTTTGATTACCGATCGGAGAGGCCTCATCTTCATCATTGCCATCTTGAAATGCCACGCCTGCTCCTAAATACGCATCGGCTTGCCAGGTGATAGGAATGTCATAGGAGACAGTTGGTACAAACGCATTGGTATCCGTGAAGACAAGCGCCTGAGCCCGAACCGAAATGGGCAGTCTCAAGAATCGATATCGGGCTGCGATAACGGCTGCTGTATCTTGGTTTTCATTGTCGCCTTCGCCATCTGTCAAACCAAACGATCCCCCGACTCCCACGTAGCTTCCATACGCTGCTTGAGCAGATGCCGATGACGGACTCAAAAGCGTCATACCTGCGGCTAGGGCAGAGCCTCCGAGCGCGATCGCTCCTAGTCCTAGGATTTGGCGTTGCCAAGATTTGAAATGATTCATTGGGTAAACTCCTCAGCGTTAATAGTCGGCGTTAATAGAAATTATTTCGCTAGCTAGCAGCATTCTGGATTTTTATCTGAATGGCTTACCTGAATGCTTCAGATAGATCATTGATGAGTGATTCGAAATCTATCAATTATGAATTAGCCTGACATGATTAAAGCTGAAAAAAGCCGAATTTACCAGGCTTTTTAATTTTTTACTCGATAGACATAACAATTCGACGTAACATTTCAATTATTTTTCTTCTTTCTGACCGGCTAAATTGTAAAGCTGCTCAGAAATTCCCTAAAAAATTTTCAATTTCCTGAAAAATCATTGGGCTTTTGCTATCAATTAGCGTAGATTGGGAATGCTAAATATAAGCCTACTCATCGGTAACATGACTCTGCGCGAGCGGCTATGTTGAAAATCTTACGTACGACATTAATCTTATCGGCTGCTTTGATCCCCATATTGGGCGATCGACAATTGCCCGCTTTTTCACAAGAATATCAAGGTTGTTTTATGGTTGATGACTTTGGGCAGGTCATTGATTTATCAGAAATTTGTCCGCCTCCAACTCAAGTTGTGAGCAATAGTGAGTCTCCCGAGTTAGGGACAGGTGATATTCAAGTTACGTTACGTTGGGCCACAACGGATGATTTAGATCTAGCCGTAACAGATCCAACGGGTAATGTGGTCGCGTATTACAATCCCGCTGTTCCATCGGGTGGACAACTCGATGTAGACGCCAATGCAGGTTGCTTTAGCGATCCGAGTCAAACTCCAATCGAGAATGTTTTTTGGCCGTCATCTCAAGCTCCAGATGGCAGTTACACTATTGAGGTCAATCTGTTTACCCGCTGCACGGCATCTAATGGCCCTATTCCATTCGAAATCACATTGCTAGTTCAGGGAAACACAGAGACGATTACAGGGACGGTTGATGATCAAAATCAAATTTTTACTCGTCCGTTTTCATTACCTTAGGTATAGCAATCTCAAATGGGGTGTGAGAGATGCACCCCGTCTATTTTATAACTGATTTAGGATTGCTATATTAGTTGTTTGGATATGAGGAGTTGGGGTAGATGTTAAGAGGTATTTGAATCCTGATTTGTAGCAAGTTGACGTCTGAGCGATATTTGAAAGGCTGACGACTTATTACAGCGGAACAATTTCCATGAGATTTGGGAGAGGGTTAATTTCTTTTATTGGCGTTAAGAGCCATTTCTGCACTATTCTCGGCATACTGGATACAGCGTAAATTAATAATTGCAAACTTGGAGGCTGGGGGGATGCGTCACGTCTCGTTCCTTGCGGTAATGACCATACTGACTTTAGGTGTAGGAGGATGCGGCTTTATAAGCCGATTGCTACCGGGTGGTGATCAGAGTGCGGTTGATGAGTCAGCTCAACAACCTGGTCCAAGCCCGACTGATCAGGTTCCAGCAGACGGTGAAGGGTTCGAGGAGCCTGTGGTGGAGGAAGAATCTCTGCCTGTTGGGAATGTTCCTCCTGATTTAATTGCATCGACTGATCCAAATCAGCGGGCTGCAAATGTTCGACGCGATCGCGCTGACCCGTTTGCGCTGCTTCCGACAACGCCCACTATTGAAGTTCCTCAGGAAGAACCACAGCCACAACAGCCTGCCCCGTCTCAACCTACGCCTTCCTCGAACGGGACATCTCCGGGAGCGCTTGCCCCCATTCCTGAACTAGTCCCTCGCAATACGCAACCGTCGCCGCCGCCGCCGCCCCAACCAAATTTAGCAAGGGCTGTTGATGTAAGCGGAGTTGTTCAGATTGGCGGCGTACCTTATGCAATTTTAAATGCGCCCAATGAGCCTCATAGTCGTTATGTCAGATCGGGGCAGAGGCTTTCAAATGGTCAAGTTTTGGTGAAGCGTATTGAGGTGATTCCGGGACTAGAACCCGTCGTTATTCTCGAAGAAAACGGCATTGAAGTCGTTCGTGAAGTGACAGGGCCGCGAGAAACAGAGACAGCTACCGCGACCACGGCGTCTACCATCCCAGCAATTTAGTTAAATCGGGTTCAACGTGCTTGGGCCAGTCGATTTACCTCGCTATAGTGGTTCGTTTGATGGATGTCATAGTGAGCGAATTTAGCAGGATTGCGAAAAAATCTACGGCATTTGGCAGTATTTCGCAATAAAACTTAAGGGTTTAGACGATCTGACAGGCCATGGAGAGTAGTACGCTGGAAGACGATCATGATATGACCTGAGCCTCTTGTGGAAGACTTGGCTGCTGAACCAAATTTGAGCATTCGGTCAACGACTTTCCAAGAGGATTTGATCAATTAATATCTTTTAAAGGAAAAAACTCATGGTTCAACGTGGATCTAAAGTTCGAATTCTCCGGGAAGAGTCCTATTGGTATAAAGATGTCGGAACGGTCGCAACCGTTGACCAGAGCGGCATCAGATACCCCGCAATCGTGCGCTTTGATAAGGTTAACTACACTGGATACAGTGGTGCGACGGGGGGTGTAAATACGAATAACTTTGCTTTAGATGAGTTAGAAGAGATTGCACCACCTCCTGCAAAAGGTAAGAAGAAATAAGGGTTGCACTAGTGCGGGTGAATTGTGCCCGAACTACCTGAAGTTGAAACGGTGCGGCATGGTCTCAATCGGGTGACCTTGTCTCAATCTATTAAGGGTGGGGATGTGCTGTTAGACCGCACCATCGCCCACCCTTTTTCTGGAGATGATTTTGTAAAGCATCTGAGTGGATTGGCGATCGCCCATTGGCATCGTCGAGGTAAATATTTATTAGCTGAACTATTTGATCCAAGTGCAACACAACCGCAGGGACAGGTCAGAGAACCTGCGGGATGGCTTGGAGTTCATCTGCGGATGACAGGGCAACTATTGTGGCTTCCTCAAACGGCTCCTCTGGAAAAGCACTGTCGGGTACGACTATTTTTCCCTCATGGGCAAGAATTACGTTTCGTTGATCAGCGAACCTTTGGGCAGATGTGGTGGGTTCCATCGGGTATGGCGCCAGAGGTCATTATTCAAGGATTAACTCGATTAGGTCCCGAACCGCTATCCAATGATTTCTCGGTTGATTATCTTAAACGGCAACTCCTCAGCCGCCATCGACCCATTAAAACTGCACTACTCGATCAGGCAATCGTCGCAGGAATTGGCAACATCTATGCTGATGAAGCGTTATTCCTAAGTGAGATTAGACCGTTGACCCATTGCAATAGCCTCAAGCCTCGACAAGTTTTGCGTCTTCACAACACGATTATTCAAGTTTTGCAAGACAGCATTATTGAAGGAGGCACCACATTTAGTAACTTTCGAGATGTTCAGGGGGTGAACGGCAATTATGGGAATGTTGCGTGGGTATATGGGCGGGAAGGATGCCCCTGCCGAGTCTGTCAAACCCCTATTGAGCGGCTCAAATTGGCGGGGCGGTCGACTTTCTTTTGTCGAACCTGCCAGCGTTGAGTTTTATACCTACTTCTCTAGATCCAGTTTACAGATCTTCGCGGACTCAATTACTCTGGGCAACGTCAGGGATAGGGCGTCTAATTCGCGCGTTGCCAGAGGCGAATGAGTTCTGAAAGCGTCTGACGATCTGGAGTCGATGCTAACCGGATAGCGGGATCAATTTCTGCACCGGGAATATCTTGGCTCCAGGGACTTTCGGGAACTGATTGAAGGTCGATTGAGGCATCGACCGAGCGAAACCCGTATCGAATAAAAACAGCTTGTTGCGGTTCAGCCGTTAAAAAGTTGAGAAACTGCCGAGCCGCATTGGCAGTTTGGGCATTAATGTTGCGTCGGACAATCGCAGCAGTTGACACGGTTTCAATCGTGGGGTCGAGATAATAAATTTGGTAGGGCTGCCCTTGGGTAGCAGACGATTGCTGCCATCGATATAGCGCAATACTTTCATAAACCGTCGCTATATCCGCTTCGTTGGGGCCTCTAG
>DBGGTD010000641.1:0-4005 GCA_051162585.1 Elainellaceae cyanobacterium | reverse complement strand
TAGCGGACCAGTTCGAGGCGATGATCTCCGTCTCGATTTAAAGCTAGATTTCCGCGAGGCTGTTTTCGGAGGCGACAAAGAAATTCGCATCAGCCATCTTGAAACATGCTCAACCTGCGGCGGAATCGGTGCAAAGCCGGGCACGCGCCCTCGCGCTTGCCAAACGTGTAGCGGTTCAGGGCAAGTGCGCCGCGCTACAAGAACTCCTTTTGGCAGTTTTACTCAAGTCTCGGTTTGTCCAACATGTAACGGAGTTGGGCAAGTTATTGAGGAAAAATGTGATACTTGCAGCGGCAGCGGGCAGAAACAAGAAACCAAAAAGCTCAAGATTACCATTCCTGCTGGAGTTGATAATGGTACCCGACTCAGAGTATCGGGTGAGGGTGATGCAGGGCAGCGAGGGGGGCCACCGGGTGACCTTTACGTTTATTTGTTCGTTAATGAAGATGCAGAATTTAAGCGCGATGGCATTAACATTCTCTCGGAAATTCAGATTAGCTATCTTCAAGCGATTTTAGGTTGTCGATTGGAAGTTAGCACTGTCGATGGCCCTCAGGAAGTCATTATTAATCCAGGGACTCAACCTAATACCGTTTTAACTCTGGAAGACAAGGGAGTTCCTCGTCTGGGAAATCCGGTTAGTCGAGGCAATCATTTAATCACTGTGCAGATTGCAATTCCGACGCGAATTGCCCCTGAGGAGCGCGAGTTGCTGGAGAAACTTGCCAAAATTAGAGGCGATCGCATTGATAAAGGAGGAGGCATTGAGGGATTTCTAGGAGGGCTATTTCGAGGATGACCCATTCAATTGAATCATCATCAAATCTAGTTCCCGACAGCCATTTAGATTTGCGAGGAACTCCTTGCCCGATTAATTTTGTACGCACTAAGCTCAGGCTAGAAAAAATGTCGCCCGGATCAATTCTTGAGGTTTGGTTAGATCCAGGTGAACCGATTGAACAAGTTCCTGATAGTTTGACGATGGAGGGCTATAGTGTTGAGTATATTGAAAATCGGTCGCAATTTTTTGCAGTTAAAGTACGGCGCCCTTCTCTCTCGATATGAATGAAGCGTCTCTGCATTTGCCTTTTGAAAATTATTCGACTATCAATTCTGAGTTGCTTGGAACCGTTATAGCTGTTCAAGCGAATTATTATTGGGTTCAGCTTGACTCCGGTTCTCCGGTGCCTGACGACGTCAAGCAACCTGAGAGTGATTCAGTGTCATTACTTTGTACTCGACGCGCTCGTCTCAAGAAAATTGGGCAGCATGTTATTGTTGGGGATCAAGTGACTGTCGAAGAACCTGATTGGATGGGAGGTCGAGGAGCAATATCCCATGTTTTACCTCGCAAAACTGAGCTCGATCGCCCTCCAATTGCGAATGCAAATCAGATTTTATTGGTGTTTGCTTTAGCAGAACCCGGATTGGAGCCAATTCAGCTCAGTCGGTTTCTTGTGAAAGCAGAATCTACAGGTTTATCCGTGGCGCTTTGCCTGAATAAAAGTGATTTGGCTCCTGTGGATGAGCAAAAGACGTGGTGTGATCGCCTCAATCAGTGGGGATATTATCCTTTGATTATTAGTGTTGCGAGTTGCCAGGGCTTGGCAAGGCTTCGCCATGAATTAAGTCACCGAATTGTGGTAGTTTCCGGTCCGTCAGGGGTAGGAAAGTCGAGTCTTATCAATCAACTGATTCCTAAGGTTGATTTACGGGTTGGAGAAGTGTCTGGTAAATTGGGGCGCGGTCGTCACACAACGCGCCATGTAGAGCTGTTTGAATTACCTACAGGAGGTCTTCTCGCAGATACGCCTGGTTTTAATCAACCTGATTTGGACTGTACCCCTACCGAGCTGGCTAACTTTTTTCCTGAAATTCGACACCGGATTGCCCAGGCTAACTGTCAATTCAGTAATTGCTTGCATCGAGATGAACCCAACTGCGTTGTCCGAGGAGATTGGGAACGTTATGAGCATTACTTAAGTTTTTTGGATGAGGCGATCGCCCGTCAAACTGCCTTGGAAAGTTCAGGAAATGCTGAATCTACTCTCAAGGTTAAGACTGGAGAGCATGGAAAGTCTCAATACGAACCAAAACTAGAAACCAAAAAATATCGCCGTCCATCTCGTCGATCTCAACGCCAAGCTCTGCACGATTTATATAAGGACATTGATGAGGTCTTGCAAAACAATGATGGTAATCTGCTTGATGATCTTCAGGATGAGTGAATAACCATAGAATTCTTGGAATGCTTGGTTCGACTTTGATTAACCCCATCGGAGCATATAGCAATCCCAGATGGGTTGTGAGCGGTGGGGCGGGCGCCGTCCGCCCCACCGCTCACACACAATTCACAAGCGATTTAGGATCGCTATATAGCAATTTGTAATTGCGTTAAGTATCGCTATATGTGGACTAAGTACCTCGGCACAATTAAAAACCAAATTCAAAACCCTGCACTGCCCGCGCCGCGGGCAGTGCAGGGTTTTATGGGTTTTATAATTAATTGTGACCACCGACTTAACGAATGTAACCAATCAGTTTAGATACAGAAATAACGACTGAAAGCATCCAATTGTGAAGCCCAAAACACCCCCCAGATTAACAATGGCCTGTAGCTCATTTCTAACAATGCCTTGAATTGCAAGCTCCAACTCTTTGGGTGAGGTCGTATTCACCCGATCGATAATGACTTGATCGATGTTTAGGATTGGAATAATTTGAGCAACAATCTTTTCTAAATCTCTTTCTAGATATCGCTCAAGAATAAGCGCCAATTCTCGGCTGACTGGCGTTAATGAACTAGTGACTGCCTCTGAATTTCGGAGGCGACTCAGTAGTAAACCTGCAACCCTTTCCCAGTCGATAGAATTACTTAATCCCTGCAAAATTTCAGCACCGCGAGTCTGAACGTATTTACGCAGGCTGTCTCGCATTGTTTTTCGCAACTGTCGAACAGTCGCTACGGGAAGATTTTGTAGAGAAAGATTTTGTAACCATTCTTGCAATCTATTTTTGACAGAAAGAGATCGAATTAATTCAGCAAGCACTGCATTGCAAGCGTCTCTTTCGTCAAGACAATAGGTTCGTAGACGAATAAGCGAATTTCGAAGACCAAATAAATTAGCAACAACCCAATAGGTACCGCTTGCCTTTTCTCGAAATCCTTCATCAATGATTTGAATATTGCGGTCTGTCAAAAAATCAACGATTGCTTGACGCAGCACGTCAGGAGGCAATACGACTTGTAGGATCCATTCTGAAAGTTGATTTGCCTGAGATTCGCTCAGCTGAAAATCGAGCAAAACCTGGTCAAATACCTGATTGAACTGAGCCTCTAGAAAATCGTCACGGCGTGCTAGTGCTTTTAACAGTCTAGGTAGAGACTGACCGAGCAAATCTTCTAATACACTTGCCAAGATGCGAGCTGTTTTTTGCTCATTTGCACCTTGCACCTGACTGAATGCGAGTTCGAGTAACCAGCGTATTGCTGCTTGTGTGCGCTCTAATTGCAGGAGCCGTCGCGCCAGGTTTTGCAATTCTTCGGGTGTCAGTAATGAACCCATGATCGTATCTGCTACACGCTGAGCTAATCGCGCTTGATTGCTAGGTATTAAACCCGGTGTAAAAGGAACTTGCCACCCACCAATATAGAGGGCTCGATAGGGGCGGAAGAGCATATTAATTGCAAGGTCGTTTGTGAAATAGCCAATAATTCCACCCACAACCGGAGGAGCAATTAGCAGCCAGAGTGTTGAGAAGTCCAAAATTGATCAATCAACAATGAATAAATACGAACAATTACCAGGGAAAAAGCGTGCGCAGATGCAATAGAAGCTAGGTCTTGGTTGCGACTAAAACTCCCATCATTCCTCCAGCGATCGCATAATGAGTCGCTGTGCTAAATCCTGACTGCTGCGCTAACTGTATCTGGTTAGCTCCAGTCGGGAATTTAGCTAGGCTTGAGCTGATGTAAGCATACTCTTGACGCAGACCAAATGTATC
>DBGGTD010000640.1:0-11094 GCA_051162585.1 Elainellaceae cyanobacterium | reverse complement strand
ACCCTGCGCTGCCCGCTCAGCGGGCAGCGCAGGGTTTTATGGATTTTATAGTTAATTGTGACCACCGACTGAGTGGGAGATTTAGACTGCAACAAAATCGGCGGCGGTTAGCTGAGCTGCCTCAATATCAAGAACGGTTGCAAGAGCATCGCCCCCGAGTTGAATGAGTGTGTGTGGCCCCTGTTGTCTAAATGTCAAATCGCTAAACCCAACTCCGTTCGTTAGACCAAGGCGATCGTACTGATCTTTAAAGTCGAGAATGCGATCGCGCCCATCCCCTGGCTGTAAGACAAAAATATCTTGTCCACTACCGCCATTCAAAACATCACTACCTTGATCACCGAAGAGGATATCTTGCCCGATGCCACCATTAAGGCTGTCGTTACCAATGCCGCCTCTGAGGAGATCATCTCCACCATTGCCATCAAGCGTATCGTTCCCGGCTCCACCCGTCAGAATGTCATCTCCGGCGCCGCCCATCAGAACGTCGTTGCCGTCATTCCCAATCAGATTGTCGTTTCCACCTAGCCCACTTAAGCGATCATCGGCGTCAGATCCGAGTAACACATCGTTGCCGTTGGTTGCACCCAGCGGCACGCTTGGATCAGGTGGAACCAATATGGGAGGCTCAACGAATGGAGCTGAAAGTCGTGCTTCAGGAACAATTTGATAGGCACGATCCGAGGGAAAAAGATTCCCTGCCGCATTATTTCCAAGCCCCAAGGCATTGTTGGTCATATCAGTTTGTGACATGGTTTTCCGTTGGTTATGGGTATGTCGCAAGCCCTATATTCCTCGATTGATGAAATCATCGCAGAGGTAGATGCCCTGGAAAATTGGTGTATGAGTCCACGATAAACAAAACTATCTGCAATTGAAAACGTTTAAGGCAATCTGTAGTATCAGAAACAACAGACATCCTCCCGTCTCATTATGTTCTAGCTAATTTTAGGCATCTCGTAAAAATAACGGGACCAATTTTGAAGCTAGGATGAATTTGCCCTCTCATCTATCCCACATTGAAACCCGAGCAAATTTTTCGAGGCGCCCATAAGGAAGAAAAAAGTTTCTTCGCTGTCCGATTTACACGCTACGATTCAACTAAATTGATTATTAAAGCACACATGCCATGCTAACTGAATTTCAAAAGCGCAAACTCATCAAGCTGTTCAGCATGTATGATACAACACATAATGGTTCGCTGTCGCATCAAGACTTTGAAAAAATTGCAAAGCGAATTATTGACTTGAGAAATTGGTCGCGGCGCTCTCCAAGGTGTCAAATCCTATCAAATAAGTATGAATATAAGTGGAAACGTTTGCTTACAAAAGCTGATAAAGCTCACGACCAAGAAATCCACTTAGATGAATGGTATGACTATCACGATCTAGTTCTTAGTGACGGAGACTTGTATGAGGAGGAAATCGAATCTCTCATGAAGATTGTGATTGATGCGTTGGATACAGATGAGGATGGAAAGATCAGCCAGCATGATTGGGGCAACTTCTTAAGCGTCTATAGTGTTTCACCTGTATATATGCAACTAGTGTTTCCTCAAATTGATAGTGCTCAAAAGGGCTTTCTCGATCGAGACGAAATTTTGAAGCTTGTTTTTGAGTTTTATCACGGCAATGAGCCAGATAGTCGGGCTAATTTTATGTTTGGGCCTTATTAGAGGATGTTTTAAGGGGGCTCGCGGTTATGACGCTTGCGGCTTCTCGACGAGTAAACCGCGACTTTAGTCGTTAAGGCAACAAGGAGCAGGACTTTTGAAGTATCCTCTTAGTCTGGCTCGATCTATGGCTATTGATTACGGCTATTGATACGACTATTGATGACAGCCACCGTATCTATTTTCTTGGAATCTAATCCAGATACAGAATTCTACCCCTGCATCCTATTCAGACATTGTTTGCGACTACTTGTGACTACTTGTGACTACTTATGATTGCTTGCAACTACTGTAGAATGCTCTGCTGTTTCACGATATATGGCGAGATTTACATCATAGTTGGCGATCGCCCAAAAAAATCTACCAAAGAACCTTAAGGGATTGGGATGAAGGGTAATTCTCAAAACCAGATGAAGCTATCTCAATTGCGAATTTTAGTTGCCGTTGCTGAACACGGAAATTTTAGTGAGGCAGCCTTAGGGCTTGAGCTGTCCCAGTCGGCAGTGAGTCATGCGATCGCCACCCTTGAAAACCATCTGGGCATTGTCCTTGTTCATCGAGGACGACATGGCGCCCGCTTGACTCCCGTTGGAGAACACATCGCTGAACACGCGCTTGAGATGATTCGTCATGCTGATGAGATTGAGAGAGAAGCTCAACTTGCCAAAGGGCTAACCAAAGGCCAGATTCGGATTGCCTCGTTTCGTAGCGCTGCAACGCAGATTTTACCTGCTGTGATTGCGAAATTCCATCAACGATTTCCTGCGATCGCGGTGATCTTAGACGAACACGACGACTACCTTCATATCGAACAGGCTCTCCACGACGGGAGAGCCGATATTGGCTTTACATTCATGCCGGTTGGTAAAGGGCTAGAGGGTTGGGACATCTATCGCGATGAATTTGTAGCGCTGTTCCCCGATACGGTTAAGCTTTCAGGCTCTCAACTTACTTGGGATGAACTAGCCAGTCAACCGATGATTATGCCGCCGATCAACGATGTAATGATGCGTCGAGTTTATAATCATCTCTACTCGCATGGATGTCGACCCAACATTGCTTACGAGGTGGAAACAGACTCTACTATTGTCAGCCTCGTAGCTCAAGGATTAGGTGCAACCATCCTCCCACGATTAGCAGCCGAGCCAATTCCAGCGAATGTTAAAGCATACAGCCTTCCCGATCCGCTAGAGAGGATCATTGGCGTGGCAGTGTTAGCACATGCAATGCATCCCCCTCCTGTCTATGCATTTTTAGACATTCTCAAAGATTCATGTCTAACATCTAGCACTGAGATCTGAATGCAGCATAGACTAAGGGTTGAAAAAATGGCGGAGGCCGACTTTGTGTAGCCGCGTCTACCCTACGGGAATGCTTCGCGTAGCGCCTGCGGCATTCAAGAAACGCGTAGGGTAGACGTTAGGAGAAATAGCCGCCAGCATTTAGAGTTTTGTCAGTCAATCAGCTCGACGCTACCGTTGATAAAGCTGCTCTGCCCTAAGCTGTTGAGCTTTCTGATTTGTGATGAAGCGATCGTGATAGTGACGTTCTTCTAACCAGATTCGCATCTCTGATTCAGATACCCCATGAATCGCTCGTCCGTTAGATGGGTCATATGCACTCCAAACCATCTGCCCCGCATCGTTTTGAGTTTGCCAAACATGAGGCTCAGACGACACAGAGAGGTGAGCGGCGATTCTTTGCCGCAGATCATGCAGCGTTTCACCCAATGCCAAATTCACCATTTGGCGAAGAGTGTGGGCATCCGATTCCCAGTTTTGGTAAGTTTGCTGGTGTGTTAACGTTTTCATGTTGCGTCCCCATTTCTGCATCTATACTTAGCTTAAGTTTCTGTCAAATTAGTTACAAAAACTAACATTCATCATTTACATGAATAATTTCGATAGATAATGAAAGGGGCGATCGCCACGTATGTTGAGTTCATTTCACGACACATCTTCTTTCTGAATCGTTTAGCCATCACTGCAGTAATACGATGGTTTAGCCAAACTGACCGCTGACATAGTTGCGGGTTGCTTCTTCTTGAGGATCGCTAAAGATGTGTTGGGTGGGGCCATATTCTACGAGGTAGCCGCTGCGCTTTCCTTCCTCAGTTGCCTGAGCATTGAAAAACGCCGTGATATCAGACACACGAGTAGCTTGCTGCATGTTGTGAGTCACAATTACAATAGTGTACTCTTCGGCCAAATCGCGGATTAAGTCTTCAATCTTTAGTGTCGAAATCGGGTCGAGTGAGGAGCACGGCTCATCCATCAATACCACATCAGGCTCGATGGAAATTGCCCGTGCGATGCAAAGCCGTTGCTGTTGTCCACCTGATAACGACAACCCATTTTCGCCTAGCTTGTCTTTTACTTCATCCCAAAGCGCTGCCCGTTTCAGCGATCGCTCGACCAGTTCATCAAGATCGACCTCTTTTTTACCTGTCACCCGTGCACCATAGGCCACGTTGTTATAAATGGATTTTGGAAATGGGTTGGGCTGCTGAAACACCATACCAATGCGGCGACGCACCGCAACGGGATCAACGTCATTGGAATATAAATCTTGGTCGTGGTAAAACAACTTGCCGTCTAGATGAAAGGTGTCAATCAGGTCATTTAAGCGATTTAGACAGCGAATGAGCGTACTTTTACCACAGCCAGATGGGCCAATAAATGCCGTGACTTTTCGCGCCGAGATTTCCATATTCACATCCCGCACCGCCAGAAAATCACCGTAGTAGATGTTCAGATTTTCTGCCCGAAAGACGGTTTCCGTCGGATTCGAATAATCGGCGGGATAATTGGCCGGATTTTCGGCTGGTTGCTGGCTAATAGACTGCTCGGTAAATTTTTCGGAAGTCATGGCTGTCTTCACAATACGTTGGATATTTGGAAATATGGGTTAGCTAGTGGCAATGAAACAATTACCTGGATGAAACAGACCGTTAGAGAGTCATTAATAGATTCGTTTGCGGGTTGCCCAGCGAGAAATAATACTGGTTAGCAGTACGATTGCCACTAAAATAAGCGATCCGGCCCAGGCAAGCTCCTGCTGGTTGTCGTAGGGCACTGCCGCAAAGTTATAGACCAACACTGACAACGAAGCGGTTGGATTGAACAGGGAATTGAATGGGTTGGAGGGATCAAATGACCAGTATTGAGCAAACAAGGCCGTAAAGATCAAGGGTGCTGTTTCGCCTGCCGCACGCGCAACTGCCAGCGTGAGGCCAGTGGCGATCGCTGGCAATGCCGCAGGCAGCACCACTCGCAAGACCGTTGCATAGCGAGATGCTCCTAGCCCAACGGATGCCCAGCGCACTTGTTTGGGTACAATCTGCAACGACTCATCCGTGGTGCGGACAATGATAGGCAGCATCAATACCGCCAATGCGGTTCCTCCCGCGATCGCCGAATACCCGGTCACATTGGTCAGCACGAGCAAGCCGTAAATAAATACTCCAATTAAAATAGATGGCACCCCGCTCAGCACATTAGTTGCGAATCGAATCCACTTGGCGATGCGCCCCTTGCTAAATTCAGAAAGGTAGATGGCAGCCAACACCCCAAACGGTACGCTAATGAGCGCGCCAATAAACACCATCACCAAGGTTCCAACTAGCGCGTTTGCGAATCCACCCCCTTCGTCCGCTAGGGGTGGAGGGGGCAATTCGGTAAACGCTGCCACATCCAAGCGATTAATTCCTTTGATTAACACATACACAATCACGAGGATGAGCGGTATCAAAGCAACGACTACGCAAAGTCCCGAAATGACGGTCCAAACTATTTCGCTAATAGACTGGCGTGACCCGCGCTCCTTTTTAATTCCAGTTGAATCTATATTAGGCGATCGCGTCTGATCGAGCTGATTACCAGAAGACATAGACGTTACTCACTATAGACATCACGTAGTACAGGCAAACAGGGCAAACGTAAGAGCAGGCATCCCGGTTTAACAAGGGAAGGAGTAAGGGGGTTAGTAGGGTTTGACCTGACGAATAATAAGCTCGGCAAATATGTTAACGACGAGCGTCAAAAAGAACAAGACTAAACCTGCATACATGAGTGCGGCTACTTGCATCCCGCTCGCCTCAGCAAACTGGTTTGCCAGAAGTGAGGCAATTGTGTTTCCAGGCGCAAGTAATGAAATATTTAGGTTGTTTGAATTGCCAACTAGCAAGGTGACCGCCATCGTCTCGCCCATTGCTCGCCCCAGACCCAGCATGGCACCCCCAATAATGCCTGAGAAAGCGGCTGGAACCAACACCCGAAAAATTGTGGTCCAACGAGTTGCCCCTAATCCCATAGAGGCTTGTCGCAGGCTGGGAGGTAATGATGCTAGCGAGTCACGGGAGATTGCCGTGATAATCGGCAAAATCATCACAATCAAAATGATAGATGCTGGAAACAAGCCAGGCCCAATGTATTCACTCCGAAAAAGAGGAAACCAGCCCACATTGTTATGGAGCCAGGCACCAATAGGTCTCAGAAACGGAATCAGCACAAAGATGCCCCAAAGTCCATATACCACACTCGGAATGGCAGCCAACAACTCAACCATAAATGTCAATGGTGTTTCAATGGCTTTGGGTAGAAACCCTTCGCTGAGGAAGATGGCAATACCCACGCCCAACGGCAGGGCAAATAGGAGGGCGATGATCGAAGTCAGCAGCGTTCCATAAATCATCGGTAACGCGCCGTACTCCTCGTCAACTGGGTCCCAAGCACTCGTCCAGATGAAGCTCAATCCATACTCCCGCATGGCAGGGATTGCGTCGATACCAACCAGAATCGCAATAAACACCAGCAAGGCTGCAACGGCGATCGCCAGAATCCGCGTCACCATTGTAAAGCTCTGATCTAATACTTTCTCTTTATCTGATCGAGGGGAAATATCGGGTTGGCTAATGGTTTGGGATTGATTTAACTGGGCTCGGGATGTCATTGTTTTCACTAAGGAATGACGGCATGGGCAAAATCAAAGATTCAGTACACCAATAGGTGTATCAAATCCACCCAAATATATAACGAAGTATACGACGAGTTAATGAGATTAAAACGCTCCGTAAATATTTAAGCAGGACATTTCAGAAACTAGGTAAAGAGAACGTTAAACCGGGTTAATTTCTATCTTCGGATATAGCTATCGATTAAACGTTTGGTTCCTTAATAAGTAGGCACACCTATAAATCAATAGACCATTCGGAGTAGATATTTAGCAAGTGCCAAACAATGCTTTCCCGGTTCTTTCTCTATAAAGGAAAATGCCCGGAAAATTTATACGCATTGATACAGCTAATTCGTCAACATCCGAATTGGATAGTGTTAATCACTTATCTGCGTGTCCTCTGAATATATAATTCTTAACACAGGAACAATCAATCATTCCCAAAATCGATTTGCTAAATCGCGAATACACTGATTCTGCTTGTATATTGAATATCTGAACATCGCTAACTCCCAATTCTTTTATATCTTTTGACTGAGTCTCATTAGCCACATTTAAGAGTCCAAAGGATTATTTTTTGGATATGCAATACCTAAAGATAGAGAATTTTTCAGGGAAATATTTGTCTTTATAAATATCGAATTTCAAGTTCCAAATACGTTAACTCAATGTTTACCTAATCTCCTTAACTTGTAGAGGTGAAGACTGTAACGAGACGGAGAAATTCAAACTAATGACAGTACGTTTACGACCAAATCCATCCTTATTCTTAGCTGCGATCGCAGCTCTTTCCTTGGGTGCAGGTGCTTGTGCGCCAGATGCGACTCAAGAGACGACTCAAGAAACCGAAGGCACCGACGAAACAGAAGTGGCTGCAGCTGGTGATCAATCTAATTTTGATCTCACATTAAATGGTGCAGGTGCATAATTCCCGGCTCCCCTTTATCAGACCTGGTTCTCTGAGATCCAAAGCGAATATCCCGGACTTCAAATCAACTACCAGTCTGTGGGTAGTGGTGCCGGAATCGAGCAGTACCTCTCCGGTACGGTTGACTTTGGGGCGACTGACGCACCCCTAACCGATGAAGAGCGTCAGACATTTATGGATCAGTACGGCAGTGAACCTATTCAGGTGCCTATGACGGGTGGATTGGTTACATTTGCCTATAACTTGCCTGAGGTTGAAGGAGAAGAACTTCGACTCACCCAAGATGCTTACTGCGGTATTGTCGCAGGAGAAATCACGCAGTGGGATGCTGAGCCAATTGCTTCGGAAAATCCCGACCTGCAACTGCCTAGCGAAAGCATCAACTTCGTTCACCGATCTGATGGCAGTGGTACCACCTTCTTATTCACCAACCACATCAACGAAGTCTGCTCCAACTGGACTGCTGGCGCAGCTAAGTCAGTAGACTGGCCTGTAGGTGTAGGTGCGCAAGGTAATGAAGGAATTGCTGCTCAAGTCCAGCAGACTGAAGGCTCCGTGGGTTACGTTGAGTACACCTATGCGGCGGAAAATGATATCCCAGTCGCGACTCTCGAAAACCCTGCGGGTAACTTTATTCAGCCCTCCCCTGATGCAGCTGCCCGTGCGTTTGAAGGGGTTGAAGTGCCTGAAGACTTTGCACTGTTGGTTCCCAGCCCAAGTGGTGAAGAAGCGTATCCCATTGCAGGTCTGACCTGGATGCTTCTCTATCCTGAGTATGATGATCCTCAGAAGGCAGAAGCCCTCGAAGCCATGATTGACTGGGCACAAACTGAAGGTAGCCAGTATGCAACTGAGTTAGGCTACATTCCTCTACCCGAAGAGGTTGCAACTCGTGTGCAGGATACGGTTGAGCAGCAGGTTGCTTCTAACTAATCGTTTTCGAAGTATAGCCCTACGGGCTTAGGTTTGTGTGGTGAGCCCCCGCGCCGCAGGGGCTCACCACACGTTCAACGTCCTAACGCGAAAGCGTACAGCTATAGTTCTGAAGTAGCCAGGGCTTACTTATACGTTTCCCCCTTAAATTCCCTAAATTGGAGGAATTTGAGGGGGAAATCATTGGGAACTGCACAAGTCCTGTTTGCTTCTTTAAACTATAGCAATCCCAGATGGGTTGTGAGCGGTGGGGCGGGCGCCGCCCGCCCCACCGCTCACACACAATTCACAAGCGATTTAGGATCGCTATAGATTTCTCTCATTGATGGAAGTAAGATCAAAGAGAAAATCTTGAATGAAGTCTATCTTGCCATCCTTGATGTGCACCACGGTTACACCTTCATTCCGATATTCGTTATGCTGCTGATCCCATAGAGTGGCGTTCCACTGTACTGCAAGCTGATTTGAAGCCCCGATCGCCCAAATGTTGCTGACAAAAACCTGCTTGACCTCAAAGTGAACGTCAGGAAATTGATTGCGAAATGCGTTAAACCAGGCGCGAATTTCATTCATGCCGTGAAATGTTCCACTCAACTCTGATTTGCCTGGAAAGATATACGTCGTCTCATCTGACCAGTTATCTAGAAAAGCATCGATATCCCCTCGATTACGAGCAGCAAACTGTTCGTGTACTCGTCGTTTGGCAATCATTGCTCCGATCATGGCATTCCAGTGTCCTCAGTGCATCAGGTTGTCTACTGTTCAGACTCAGCACGTTCTTCCATGGTTTGACGAAGATGCTTTTCATGCTGGCGTTGCTTTGTCATATCTTCCCGCGCCTTCTCATCGGCAGGAGACTGATCGCCTGCGCGTACTTCTTCATTCGCACGACTTGACATCGTTTCTTGCTCATGAGCATCATGCTGCCGTTGAGCGGCCATTTTTTCACGACTTTGTTCTTCAGACCGACTTTGTTCTTCAGACATGGTAAAAACTCCTTGACTTGATATCCCTTCTCTTTCGAAATACCAAGTTGATGGCAAGCCTGACATCTCTCAAAAGGGTAAGACTACATGGGGTTAATTACAGAATTATGTTGGTGCTACCATTCACGCAAGGTAATCGCGAACGACAAGAATGGATATGACCGAGTCGAGTTCACCCAATATCTGGCTGATTGAGCTACAAGATCTCCTGCGAGGAGCGGCGGGAGGGTTTTTGTTTGGCATTCCGCTGCTCTACACGATTGAAGTCTGGTCAATTGGGTCATCCGCGCGATCGCCCATGCTGTTGGTTGTATTAGGGGCCACGTTTATCATCGTGCTGCTGCTCACCCAAGTCGAAGGCTTCCGGCGGACCTTGACTCTCCATCCGCTTGAAGCAGTGATGGAAAGCATTGAGGCGTTGAGCTTGGGGTTGGTCTGCGCGGCGATCGCTCTCGTCTTACTGCGTCGCATCACCTTAGAAACACCATTATCTGAAACCCTGGGCAAACTCATTTTTGAGGGAGTGCCGTTTTCGATTGGGGTGGCGCTGGCTCGGTCAACCCTCAGTGGCGATCGCGTCCGTAGCCGCAACCGTCGAATGTCGAGCAGCCGATTTTCACCCCCCACCCGATTTAATTTGCGGGATACGCTGATTGACTTTGACGCAACGCTAATCGGAGCAGTTATCATTGCATTTAGCATTGCCCCAACCGAAGAAATTCCAATTTTGGCAGCCGACATTCCACCCTTGTGGCTGTTGCTGATCATGTCAGCGTCGCTGTTGCTATCCTATGGCATCGTGTTTGCCTCTGGCTTTGCCAATCGGGCGGAACGCCAGCAGCGAGGTCTGTTGATCAGCCCTACGACCGAAACACTCGTGGCCTATTTAGTGGCACTGATGGCGTCTGTCATGATGTTGGCGTTTTTTCAACAGTTGAATTTGCAAGATCCCTGGCAGGAGTGGTTGAGCGATACGATTGTATTGGGTCTGCCTGCTTCAATTGGCGGAGCTGCAGGTCGTATTTTAATTTGACATGAGCGAATTTGTTAACCCGTCAGATAAACCCCGGGAGCCTTACGATAACGCCGAGATACCGCCTGAACCGTCTAACGTAACCAATCAGGCACCGCGATCGCTGGCAGAGTGGATCACGTTACTAATCGCGACGCTGATCTTATTGATTCTCACCGGGTTGGTTTTCTATGATTGGCAGGTGACTCAACATCGTCCACCTGCGTTTCAAATTGAAGTGACAGAAACCGCACGAGTAACAGACGGACGCTACTACGTGCCATTTATGATTAAGAACACGGGCGGACGGATCGCTCGAACGGTTCAAGTCACAGCCGAACTCCATCTCAAGGGCTTCGATGACGAAACCGGCGAACAACAAATTGATTTTCTCTCTGGCAATGAGCGTAAGCGCGGCAGCTTTGTGTTTACCCATAATCCGCAAGAGGGAGAACTCCTGATTCGAGTCGCAAGCTATCGATTGCCATAGCGGATACGCCAAAAATTTTTAAATGTTTTTGAACAAATGAGCCCCCACTTAAACGGCGTTTACACTACACTTGAAATGGCTTAAAAAGCGTTTCTCAATTAAATATCTCAAGCCCCAAAC
>DBGGTD010000639.1:0-5472 GCA_051162585.1 Elainellaceae cyanobacterium | reverse complement strand
GATCAGGGCGGTCAACCAGAGTCGGTAGAGTCAGCGGATGAATTCAATGCCGACTTTGACAATCTCGGTGAATTTTTTGACGAACTCGGCGCTGAGGATCTCGACGCTGATATTTCATTCGATGATGACGCTACCTCAAGTGCTGAGTTAGATGATTTAGACGCATTATTTGATGAGATCTCTGACGACGCTGAAGCCTCTCCCTCAGAACCGTTCGATCTGCCCTCGAGCGAAACAGATGACCTCGATTTATCTGATCTAGATTCGAGTGATTGGGATAGTTTAGGCACGACTGATGACGCTGTATCTACAGTCGAAGCCCCTGACACCGAATTAGATGCCGATTTACTTGATTCTGAAACGGCTCTCGATTTCGAATCAGCGCTTTCAGATGACGCTGCCGATATTGAAAATCCATTTGAGGCGATCGCCGCTGACGAGGCACTTGCTTTTTCAGAGTCAGATGCTGACGAGTCGCCTAATGATACCGATTTGACATCCGATCTATGGGGCGATCGCATCGACGAAGACCCCCATCACGACAATACCGTGCAGGATGAGTTAGACCTCGGCAACGACTCAGGTGATCCCAGCATGGCGGAAGTCGACCATGCGACCGATCTCGATAATGAGCCTGCGGCGTCAGAAACTGATGCAAGGAGTGACTCTGCTGAAGAAGCCAGTGAGGAGAGCCGCGAGGAGAGTGCTGATTCTGCGATCGCGCCCGAGATCGCCCCCGATCGGGATATCGCTGACGAACTCGACCTCGATGGATTAGACATCTCAGACGACCTCTCATCATTTGAATCCGATGCTGTCTCCAGTGAAGAATTTTCCAATCTCTTTGATGAGCCTGACGCGGAATCAACGTCTGATAATACTGCATTGAGTGCCGATCATCCATCTGAATCATCGTCTGAAGACCTAGACCTAGATGATCTGTTTAGTTCAGATGCGTCGGACGCAGATCATTCAAATGACTTTGACGATTTGGATCTGGGTAACAATCTGTTTGATGACGAAGATGCACTAGCCTTAGATTTCAATCCAGATCTCGAAAACATGTCGGAGTTTGACGAGGCGATCGCAGGGTCAGATCTGGATGCTACGGGTGATACAGTTGATTCATTCGATTTGGACGATGTATCGGCTGAGCCTGAGTCGATTGATACAGAGCAGCCTGAAGCATCTGACGCTCTAGATACGTCGGCTGTCGATCAGCTTGATGATCTCGACGCCTTACTGTCAATGGCTCCTGACGACAGTGATTCCGATCGCGACGTTTCAGATTTGAGCTCATTCTTTGATGACGAGACTACCGAGTCAGACACCAGCTTAGATACGAGTTTAGACTCTCCTGCACCGCCGGACAGCAGCTTTTTTGATGCTGATCGCATAGAGGATGATGAGGCAGTTGCAGAGTTTGACGATGCCTTTGCCGACCTAGAAGCACTCTTAGGTGACGAGCTTCCGTTTAGCGAAGATGCTACGTCAGAACATTCTGAAAATCATGTCTCAGATGCCGAGGCTGATTTGATGCCGTCTCTGATGAATCCGGTTGACGATTTTGACGATCTTGAACGGCTTCTGGCTGATGCCGATCAGACATTGGGAGGGCCGCCAACCAATATTACAACTCGGCGCACATCCCCTACATCTGCCCGCCGAACTGGACGACGGGGGATGTTGAGCGATCAAACCATGAGGGTTTCGGTCAAACATCTCGATAATCTCAACAACTTAGTCGGTGAACTCGTTGTCAATCGAAACAGTCTTGAGCAAACACAAGAACGACTCCGGCAGTTTCTAGATAATTTGCTGTATCAGGTGCAGCAACTCGGTGATGTCGGTCAGCGAATGAGAGACTTATACGAGCGATCGCTCCTCGAAAGCTCTCTCCTCTCCAGCCGCCGAAACTATCAAATTTCTCAAAGTTCGAGCTCTCCGAGTAGCGCCATCCATTCGACAGGGGCAAGTTTTGACGCTCTTGAAATGGATCGATTTACTGGCTTCCATACGCTCTCTCAAGAAATGATTGAGCTGATTGTACGAGTGCGTGAATCAGCATCTGATATCGACTTTGTGGTGGATGAAAGCGATCAGATTACTCGAATGTTTCGCCAGGTTACCACCCAACTGCAAGAAGGTCTGACGCGATCGCGGATGGTCCCATTTGCGCAGGCGGCTGATCGTCTTCCACGAGCAGTTCGAGATATCTCTATCAAGTGCGGCAAACAAGCCGAATTGATGATCGAAGGGCGTGAAACCCTCATCGATAAGATGATTTTGGAACAGCTCTATGATCCAATGACGCACTTGGTTAATAACGCAATCACGCACGGCATCGAAACCCCTAACGAGCGAATTAGTGCGGGTAAGTCGCCCATTGGTCGGATTACCGTTCGCACATTTCATCAGGGCAACCAAACCGTGATTTCCGTGACTGACGACGGTGCCGGAATCGATCCGGAAAAGGTCAGTCAAAAGGCAGTCGAACGCCGGCTAATTACTCCTGAAGAAGCCAGATCTATGTCTCGACTGGATATTTATGATCTGTTATTCCACCATGGGTTTAGCACCAAAGATAAAGCCGATGACTTCTCCGGACGAGGCGTTGGCATGGATGTGGTTCGCACGAGCTTAAATGAGATTCGAGGCGTTATCAACATTGACTCTGTGGTTGGCAAAGGAACAACATTTACCATTCGATTGCCACTAACGCTGAGTATTTCCAAGGCGCTGCTGTGTGTCAGCAATCGTGCCCGGATCGCCTTCCCCATGGATGGGGTAGAGGATATGCTTGATGTTCCCCAAGATCGAATTCAAACGGATGATCAGGGGCGTTCTTGCATTCTATGGAGAGATGTTCTACTCCCCTTTAATCCGCTTTCTGATTTGCTGCGATACAACCGAACATTAGGGCGGGGCAGCGTTTATGGCGGTAATCAAGAAGAAGATATTGTTTCCGTGGTGGTGTTGAGAAGTGCAGGCAATTTCTTGGCATTACAGGTGGATCAGGTCTTGGGTGAACAAGAAATTGTCATCAAGCAGCTTGAACCTCCGGTGCCGAAGCCCATCGGCATTGCCGGAGCAACCGTGCTCGGTGACGGTCGTATCATGCCGATTGCCGACGTTTTAGAGCTCATCGATCTATCCTTAGGACGAATTCGCCGCGAAGCTGGTAGTTCTCTGTGGGAGCGAGATAGCGCCCAACCACCGGCTGAGATGCCGCCAGCGAAGAGCGAACCCACGGTGCTGATTGTTGATGACTCAATTACGGTGCGCGAACTGTTATCGATGACCTTTAGCAAGGTAGGGTATCGAGTTGAACAGGCGCGTGATGGGCAAGAAGCATGGGAAAAGCTCCGGTCTGGGTTGCCCTGTCAGCTCGTATTCTGTGATATTGAGATGCCACGGATGGATGGCCTAGAACTCTTATCGCGGATTCAGAAAGATCCTAATCTTAAACCGCTCCCTGTTGCCATGTTGACCTCGCGTGGTGCCGATCGCCACCGCCAAATGGCAGTTCAGCTTGGCGCAAAAGGATACTTCACCAAGCCTTACTTAGAAGAAGCGCTGCTCGATGCAGCCCAACGCATGTTAAGAGGAGAGGTGTTAGTCACGAGTGTGGATGAGAACGAAGCATAATGTCCTATTCTTGGGACGGTTGCATGCCGTCCTAAGCGTTGGTGTCTGGATAGGAGTCATGTCTTACTCGTAGCTAAGTCGGTGGTTACAATTAACTATAGAACCCATAAAACCCTGCGCCGCGGGCAGCGCAGGGTTTTGAATTTGGTTTTTAATTGTGCCGAGGTACTTAGCGCGATAGTTCTTAGAATTCCATCCTTCGGTACATGCGATCGTAGGATTGTTTAAGAGATCGTAGAAGTAATCGCAGTAATCTGCGCAATGGCGAATATATCTTCACTCCACCATGCCGCTTTAATAGGCTGCCTTAACAGGCTGATCTAATAGGCGCACATCGTCGATCGACAATGCCATTTCACTTAATGTCATGTCATTGAGCTATTCGCCTAGTTGCTAAAAAGCGGGAGCCTTCATGTCTGACCAAACTGTTTCCACCCAACCCCCCTCATCACAACCCCCGTCACCGTCATCATCAAACCTGTCTCAGTCGCCGCCGATGCCAGAGATTCAGCGGGCTGCATCAGCATTGCGCGTGGCTGGATGGACAAGTTTTTGGATCCAGTTTGCGATCGCCCTGGTATCTGGCGTGATTTTGGTTGTTGCTCTATTTAGCCGCAACATCGAAGATGATTCTCAAACGCCAACAACTGGCTTTTCATTATTTTTGGCCGTATGCGGCATCATCATATTGCTGTTTACGCTAGTCACCTCATTTCGCTGCACTCGCTTTGCGCGGCAGTTTCGCCGCCGACCTCCCGAAGAATATCCCAACAAGAGCGCGATCGTTCGCGTCTTGGTAGTCGGGCTGATTGCTAGCCTGATTGGGTTGTTTGTGAGCTTATTGGGTGCAGAAACAGGGCTGGGGATCTTGCTAGCCAAGTCTTTCTCGCAGCCTCAAGGCGCCGCCGTTTATACCCCCGATAAAATTATTCGGGTCCTTGATATTTTGGTTCCTCTCATCAACACCAATCTAATCGCGGCGCACTTTGTCAGCAATGTGACCTCGCTTTGGATGATTCGCCAGGTGAGAGGGTAGCCCTGTATCTGCAATGTCCCTATTCGTTTCGCAAATGCCCTGCGGCGATCGCCTCATCCAAAATGGTCTCGACCAGCGACCACAATTCGGGCGATACGTCTTTCACAGGCTGCATCCGACCGAGCACCTGAGAGCGGGTAATCGTGTGAATTCTCCACGTGCCGCCATCTGTTTGCCAGTTGTGTAAAAGGGGTTGCAAACAGTCGAGAGCACGGGCAAATCGAGCTTCTGGCGTGATCTTCGCTTCAAATTCATCCCAGAGTTTTCGAAGCTCAGTGCCTTGTTCAACTGGAAGTAATCCAAACAGGCGATCGGCAGCGGCAATTTCGCGGTCGGCTTTGTCTTGATTGCCCTGTACGTCGTAGCAGAAGGTGTCTCCCGCATCGATTTCAACCAAGTCGTGAATCAGCAGCAGTTTGATGACGCGGAGCGTATCAATGGGGACGGGCGAATATTCACAAAGGGCGATCGCCATCATCGCCAAATGCCACGAATGTTCAGCACTGTTTTCTCGTCGAGACGAATCGGTCAGCAGAGTTTGGCGCAAGACGCCTTTTAGCTTGTCAATTTCAATCACAAATTGAATTTGCTGAGCAAGGCGGGCTGATTCAATCTGAACGTTCATAGAATGCAGGACTTCCGTATGCGTGCGTGTGCGGGAGTATGTCACTCTTCAAAGTTTCCTGTGTTTGAAATCAGTGGCACATGCAGAAGATCTCATCTTTAATGCCGACAATGACGTTTGCATGTGCCACTTCGTTAATGTAAGGGGTTTGCAAATAAATAAC
>DBGGTD010000638.1:0-6195 GCA_051162585.1 Elainellaceae cyanobacterium | reverse complement strand
TTCGCGCACCAACTTTGGCGAGTTTTATGACGTCGAGTCTCTAGCGGAAGAGTTTTCGAATGCAATTCGCTCAGAACTCGATTTCACTGAAGAGGCAGGCTATACCGATCAGCTGCGACGCAATCTGTCACAGAGTCGATGGTTTGATCCAGCGAAAATTGTGGTGCCTGCCATTTATTGGAACTTGACAACTCCAAAAATGTTAGTGATGGAATGGCTCGAAGGCGTTCCGATTTTAACGGCAACACTGAAAGGCTTTGGGCACAACGGCGACACTGATGCAGAACGTCAAGAGATCACGCGGCTCATTTTCCGAGTATTTTTGCAGCAGTTATTTATCGACGGATTCTTTCACGCCGATCCGCATCCGGGTAATATCTTTTATTTGAATGACGGGCGAGTTGCCCTGCTAGACTGCGGCATGATTGGGCGCCTCGACCCGCGAACACAGGCGGCGCTGACTGAGATGATTTTGGCGGTTGTCAATCTCGATGCCCAGCGATGCAGCCAGCTCACAATGCAGATTGCAACGCCCGTTAGACCCACCAATTTTGCACGGCTCGAAGCTGACTACGATGCACTGCTGCGACGCTACTATAATCTGAGTCTGTCTGAAATTAACTTTAGCGAGGCTTTCTTTGAGGTGTTGCAAGCTGCACGACGCAACTATCTCAGATGGCCCAGCAATTTAGGCCTCTACGCCAAAGCGCTTGCCAATTTAGAGGGGTTGGGTCGTAAATTTAATCCAGACGTAAATTTGCTTGACGAAATCAGACCCCTGGTGACTGACCTATTTCGACGGCAAATTATCGGGGATGATCCGCTACAGGCGTTATTTAGAACCGGGCTCGAACTCAAAAACCTATCGCTGCGATCGCCCCGTCGAGTTGAGTTTTTGCTCGATCGCCTCAGTTCTGAAACATTTAAGTGGAACCTGACTCTGCGCGACTTAGACGGTCTGCGGTTAACCATCGATGACTCTGCCAATCGACTGTCGTTTAGCGTCATCGTCGGTTCGCTGATTATGGGAGCCGCCATCATTACGTCTAAGGAGCAGTTGTCCCAGTTTTATTGGTTAAGTATTGCGCTATTTGCCGCCGCTAGCTTTATCGGGCTATGGCTGGTAATTAGCATTTGGCGATCGGGGCGGTTGCGATAGGGGATTAGCTTTCAGAGTCATGGCTAGTGGTATAGCCGTACGCGCTCGCGTTAGGACGTTAAACGTGTGTAGAGCCCCCGCGCCGCGGGGGCTCTACACACAAACCTGAGTCCGTAGGACCATAGTTTATTTACAAGCGAGTTGCTGACTGTGGAGATGGATGAGAAACCGGAGAAATAGCATTGTGAGGAAATGAGGAAATGGCATCCACATCACCAAGCTGCGAACATTGGTTTTCGACCCAAAAAATTCATGACGGGCTTTATTTAATCACGGAGCCTCACTACTACTGGTTCAATCGGGCAAACCTATGGCTGATTAAAGGTCGCACGCAAGATCTACTCATCGATACGGGGTTGGGGGTTTCAAGCCTGCGGCAATACATTGCGTCTTTGATCGATAAACCGCTGCTGGCGATCGCTTCCCACGTCCATTTTGATCATTCAGGCGGAATGCATGAGTTTGATCAGCGCGCTATTCATGCCGCAGAAGCATCGGCACTGCGCACCGGAGACGACTACGAAGCCTTATGTGCCCCGGAGCAGGGATGGGTCCTGCCAGAGCATTTTGATTGTTTGCCCCACGAGGGATTTACGGTTGAGCAATATACGTTGCGAGCTGCTGAGCCAACTCATATTCTCAATGAGGGAGATGTCTTGGATTTGGGCGATCGCGCCTTCGAAGTCATGCACCTACCCGGCCACTCGACGGGTTGCATCGCTCTTTACGACTCGATCGCAAAGGAGCTATTCTCAGGCGATGTCGTATACGATGGAGAACTGCTCGACCAGCTTCACTGCAGTCACGTTCCTACCTACGTTGCGACTTTTGAACGCCTCCGTCATCTGCCCATCGAAACCGTCTATCCAGGGCATTACCGCATCTTTGGCAAAGACCGATACCGCACCATCATCGGAGACTATCTCGACGCCAAACGCTATCCAGGTTGCCCATCTGAAGTCAGAGCGCTCCGGATGGGAGCCAACAGCACTGCCACTGCATAACCCCTACTAGGAGGAGCAATGCGTCGATTTTCCGCGCTCAGATGGTTGTCTCTATTCTTGATTGGGTGTGCGATGAGGAAATCAGTGTCTCACTGCGTTAACAGACTTGCAGCACTGTGTCGTCAGTGTAGTAGCATTTGCAAAAAGTGCTGATACGCCTAAATCATTGATGACTCCTCCCATCGTCCCTCGCTCAGAACAATTCAGTGGATGCTTAATCGGTCAATGCGTAGGAGATGCGCTGGGTGCACCTGTAGAAGGATCTCCCCCTTCAATGTGTCAGGAGTATCTCAATAAACGGGTAATCACTGGGCAATTGGGCGATCGCAGCCGAGGCCACTATGTCATGGGGCAATACACCGATGATTCTCAGCTTGCCCGTGAGCTGCTCCAAAGCTATGTGGCTCGCGGCACGTTTGATCCAGCCGATTATGCTCAGCGCATCGCTGCAATTTTTGCCGAGGGCAGAATTGTTGGATACGGACAAGCCACCATCTCGGCAGCCCGTCGTTTAATTCAAGGTATTCATTGGGAAGAGGCGGGTACTCCTCCCCCCGCAGCAGGCAATGGGAGTGCGATGCGGGCGGCTCCTATTGGGTTAATGTTTTTTGATGATCCGCAACAGCTCATCCGAGCGGCTCATGATCAAGGACGCATGACCCATCAAGATTCTCGCTGCTCTGCCGGTGCGATCGCCATTTCAGGAGCTACGGCTTTAGCGCTACAGCAGCAGGCGATTGCTCCAGATTCGTTTCTCAATCCACTCAGTGAATGGGTCGCTACGATTGATGCAGACGTTGCCGCCCATCTGAGAAATTTAGTTGATTGGAGTCGACTTCCACCTGAACAGGCGGTTTCATTTATTGCGCAGGCAGGGCTCGACTCTACGGCTGCCAATCCCAGTCGGGGGCTTTCACCTTTTGTCATTGGCAGTGTGTTATGGAGTCTGTATGCCTTCTTGAGAACCCCGGACAACTATTTAGACACCGTGTGTACGGCGATCGCAGTTGGTGGAGATGTGGATACGACCGCCGCAATGGCAGGAGCAATCAGTGGAGCCCATTTAGGACTAGATGGAATTCCAACTCATCTGGCTGAGCGTGTCACCGACCAAGGAACGTGGAACTGTGGAGAATTGGTAGAACTCGCACATCAGAGTTATCGGATACGAATGTCAGCGTAGAAAAGGATCGATAGCCCGCAGGGTTGAGATCTGTGTGTAGACCCTTTTAGCCTCAATCGGCACTCTAATTAGCGACCTCGGCAACTTCGATGACTTGGCCGTCATAATCTTTTACGAGAAAATTGAGCGGCTTGTCTCGACGAATTTTGTATTTTACGCCTCGGCTCTGTACTCGCAAAAGAACCTGTTCTAAACAATCGTGATCAAAGCACACATGTCGCTGGCGGTTTTTATTTCCTAGACTCGCCCCAGAAATAACGTGAAGCTGAGTATTCTTCTTAAGCTGGTACCACAGCCCGTCGGGTGCGCTATAGCTCTGCGATGTAGGGCTTCCAAAGCTGCCTGTTGACGCATAGAGCGGGTCAGTGGCGCCAGCGCCCAGAGTCTGCTCATAGTTGTAATAGTAGTGCAGAGGCACATCCGCCACCGGAAGATCGAGCAACCCCTCATAAAACTGACGAGCTATGTCCAAATCGGACACCATGAGGGTATGAACCTTGGGGGCGCTAGTCAAGAACATCCACATGGCTCCGGCGTAGGCGACCAGAAGCATGACCATGATGCCCTGGGTAGAAAAAAGACTGTCCATGGGTAACGAAGTCCAGAAAGCTGCTAGAGCGGGCTTGGGTAATACTGTAACGCTGTTCGCGATCAGCATGTGACGTTGAATTTAGAGCAATCTGCCTCAAACATCAACTGGATGATGAAAACGGGAGGGCGATCGCCCATCTGAGCTAATATTACTAGTTTACCAATCGTACCGGGTTGTATCTGGGACTCACCTAAACTTCATCTCTATAGTTATCCTAAATCGCTTGTGAATAGTTTGTGGGCAGCGCCCCATTGCTCACAACCATTTGGGATTGCTACAGTCATGTGCTGTTAAGCTCAGCGGATGTGTGCCTTAGGTTGAAACTCACTATGATCTTTCGTTTTGCAACATCTGTCGTAAGTTTGTGTCAGGTTTCATAAAACTTGCGTTAGAGTGTCTGAAAAGCTTTAGTAAAGTGTCTCAAAAGCTCTAGCTTAAACCCAACATCAGTTGCCTTAAGCCTAGGAGAGTGGCTATGTGTATTTGTGTCAATTGTCATTATGTCGATCGCTGCACAACGTATCATGCGGTCGAAGCACAGCATGAGCAGCCTCACTTAACCGAATTCCCCAACTTTGAAGCGGTTGAGCCAACGATCAATGTCAATATCCGCCATGATAACGACATCATCGAAATGGAATGGGATGTTGTGGGGTGTTTGAGCTTCGAGGAAGAGATGGGCAAGTGGTCGAAACTTAGACCGGGTGAGCTTGTACCCACATGACGGGTTTTTAAGATAGCATCTACCGCCGCTTCAGGGACGGGGACACGGCAATGTCGTGTCCTCCTTTTGATGTCTAATGATGTCTCGATGTTGGCTGGTCATCAACACGGCTTACCATAGAAAACAGAGCCTTCTAGCCTGCATTATTTGCTCCAACCTCAATGAGTTATTGCCTCAACCCGAATTGCCAGAATCCTCAAAATCCTGGTGAGGCTAAGTTTTGTCTAACCTGTGGGGCATCGTTGCGGCTCAATCATCGATATCGAGCACTGAAGATCATTGGGCAAGGAGGCTTTGGGCAAACGTTTCTAGCCATTGATGAAGCGTCTTCGAATCAATCTCTCTGCGTTATCAAGCAGTTAATGGCGTCTCGGTTAGATGAGCTACAGAGTCAAGAAAGTATCGATCGGTTTCGACACGAGGCAGATCGACTCAAAGACTTGGGACAACATCCGCAAATTCCTAGGCTATTAGACTACATTGAGCGACAGGATGGTCAATTTCTCATCCAGGACTACATTGACGGCCAAGATTTAAGCGACATCTTGGCAGAGGACGGGCCGTTCAACGAACTCCAGATTCGAGAACTGCTTCGTGATTTATTGCCTGTTCTACAATTTATTCACGAGCATCGGGTGATTCACAGAGACATTAAGCCCCAAAATATCATTCGGCCTCAAACCGGGGGAGCATTCGTTTTGGTTGATTTTGGAGCTTCAAAATACGCAACCGGGACGGCGTTAGCTCGAACGGGAACGGTGATCGGCAGTGCGGGATTTGCTGCGCCAGAGCAGGCTATGGGCAAGGCAGTCTTCTCAAGCGATTTGTATAGCTTGGGGGTGACGTGCGCTCATTTACTGACGGGGATGCATCCGTTTGATTTATATTCGGTGGGGCAAGACGCTTGGATATGGCAGCACTATTTAGCTCAGCCGATTAGCCAGCAATTAGAGCGTATTCTCAGCAGGATGATCCAGCGGTCAATCAGTCAACGCTATCGGACTGCATCGGCTGTGCTCAATGATTTAGAGCAAGCCGCGACGCCGGAGAACATCTCTCAGCTAGCACCCGTGGAGGCTGTAGGTTCGCTTCATCAATGGACAGAGGCTGACCGAGTGACGGTTTTGCCTCTAAGCCCTAAGCAGCCGTGGCGTTGTATTCATACCTTGTTGGGGCATTCGGGGGCAGTAAGTGCGATCGCCATTAGCCCAAATGGTCAATGGCTAGCGAGTGGCGGGGCAGATAAGTCAATCAAGCTATGGAATTTGCAATCTGGTGTGTTGGTGCATACGTTTGCAGGGCGATCGCTCTGGTTTGGCGACGGACACCGCGATCGCATCAGTTCCCTTCAGTTTGCTTCTGATTCATCGCAACTCCTTAGCGGTAGTGATGACGGTACAGTTAAACTTTGGGATATCAACACCCGCCAATGTATTGCCAGTTTGACCGGGCAGGGATGGATTATCGCCGCCATTGCTCTTAGCCCAGATGGGCAACTGCTCGTGAGCGGCAGCGCTGATGGCAGCGTAACGC
>DBGGTD010000637.1:0-2227 GCA_051162585.1 Elainellaceae cyanobacterium | reverse complement strand
CAATTAACTATAGAACCCATAAAACCCTGTGCCGCCCGCGACGCGGGCGGCACAGGGTTTGAGATATACAAAATGTTAAGGGGTTCAGCTTTTAATCGTTCCATATTGGAAAATTGCGCTGCTCCATGGTCATGATGTGCTCGCGACGACTGTTTTGCAAACCTGTATGCGCTATCTAGATGCGGCGACTGCCTGTCAATTTTGCGCTATCGAACAGTCGTTAGATGGCGATCGCACCGTGGCTCGAAAAACTCCCGATCAGTTGGCAGAAGTGGCCGAAGCTGCCGTGCGACTCGATGGAGTCACCCATATGGTGATGACAACAGGTACTCCCAATGTAGGCGATCGCCTCAACAAATTCGTGCTTATTACGCTCTGAGGCAGCAAACTTTCTGCCAAGAGCAAGGATTATTTGAGGATCATGACTAAGACGACATCGACCATATCGCATATCCGATCATCGCAGTTAATTATAGTGAGTCGTTTCCTCAAATTGTCGGTGTTGTCAGAATTTATGAAGACGCTCCTAGGCATTGGTACGGAGGCCGTTTAGGAGTTCACCCAGACTATCGACGGGCTGGACGCATTGGCAAGGGTCTCATTTATGAGGCAGTCACAACGGCGAATACGTGGGGATGCGATCGCTTTTTAGCAACCGTGCAACGTCAAAATGTTCGATTTTTTCAGCGCCTACACTGGAATTCTCTAGACGAAATTATCGTGTGCGATCGCCCTCATCACTTGATGGAAGCAGATCTTGACCATTATCCACCGGGTAGCGAAGTAAAACCCGTGTTGTCTGATCTGAACCGTGTCAAGGAAGCTCGGAGCGCTTCTTAATGGCAACTTTCATCTACAGGATTACGCTTTCGCGTTAGGACATCGAACATGTATAGACCCCGCGCGCGCGGCCTACAGAGAAATCTCAGCCCATAGAGCTATATTAACTGGGTAGTTCTACTGAAAAGGGATTCTATTTCCAGCGATTATTCAGTATTTCTGCGTTTTTCAGCCTGTCTTGACCACGTTGTAATAGAAACGTTGTTTTTAGTGTTGTAGGAGCATCTACAATGTCAAGCGCAGGCTTAAATAAATGGATCGTCAGCGGCAACCTAGCAGCAGACGCACAGATTAAAACGGTTGAACTCCGCGATGGATCCCAAGCTCAAGTGGCGAGCGCGACGTTATATGTCCGAGGGATTCGCAATCGAGATGAGTCCTTTACCGTTTCTCTCAGCATTTGGGAGAAATCTATTGCGTGGCGGAAAATCCCCTATCTCAAGAAGGGTTCCTTAGTTATTTGTACCGGAAGCGTGGAACCTAATCCTTATATTTCCAGCAATGGAAACCTTCCCAAGGCAGGGCTTAGCATGACTGTGATTGATGTTGATTTGGATATCGTTAAAGGCGTGGAAGAGGGAGAACAGTCCCTGTCTCATCAGAATCTAGATACTGAATCCGAACAACTCGCTGAATTTTAATCACTAGCTGATTAATTGACAAAACTTTAAACGTTGGCGGCTAAGGCCAAGCCTACACAAAGTCGGCCTCTGACGACTAATCGAAGAGAACTCGCACAGGTGGGTTTTGCTCGTGTAGGCGCGGTTTCAACCGCCAGCCTCTGATCTTTTGTCAGTCAATCAGGGGTTCAGGACATTCCACATCACTGCACTCAATCGCAGCAGGTATTTTTTTACTGATAAACAGTTATCCAAACAGCTACAATTAATCCCATTAAACCCGATAGGATTTTATTAGAATTCCAAGAGAAAAACCCGACTCAGCTACCTGTAGTGGGCGATCGCACTAATTTTTTATCGGCCTTTTCATTCATATTAAATATCGACATATTCTGCCAATGGCACTGTTTCAGCATCCTATCCTCGAAAAAAGCTTCGCAGTCATTGACCAGGAAATTGGGGAGCATTCTTTTAGTCCAGCAGAATATGCCATTGTTAGGCGCGTTATTCATAGCACCGCAGATTTTGAGTTTAAGTCGTTAATTCGCTTTAGCCCAGATGCTATTCAAAGCGGCATCCAAGCTCTTCAACAGCAAACTCCCATCGTGACTGATGTCAGCATGGTAAGGCAGGGTATTCAAACACTTGTCTCAAAAACATTCGATAATCCAATTGTTAGCGCTGTTGACAGTGTCCAGACGGCGCTGCCGGGTAAAACCCGCTCTGAAACAGGCATGCTCCGTGTGTTGGACGATCATCCCAGCGCA